>NZ_JBZCNG010000018.1:0-899 GCF_058269195.1 Arthrobacter sp. TJ-240 | reverse complement strand
GATTCGGGTGCCGGTGGCGGGGGTCCAGGTGATGGTTCCGCCTTCGTAGGTTTGGGTGCAGCGTGTTGTGGTGGTGCAGGTCTCGGGGCTGGTGGGGTAGCCGAGGCGTCCGTTTTCGTAACCGGTGGTTGCCCAGGCCTTGCGGATGGCTCCGTTGGTGGGGTGCGCTCCGGTGGCGGGGGACCAGTGGATGTCTCCGCCCTGGTATCTCTGGTAGCAGCCGCCGTTGGCGAGGCCGCATTCTTCGGCGCGGGTGGGGTAGCCGAGGCGCCCGTTTTCGTAGCCGGTGGCCGCCCAGGCCTTGCGGATGGCCCCGTTGGTGGGGTGTGCTCCGGTGGCGGGGGTCCAGGTGATGGCCCCGCCCTGGTAGTTCTGGTAGCAGCCGCCGTTGGCGAGACCGCAGACTTCGGCGCCGGTGGGGTAGCCGAGGCGTCCCTTTTCGTAGCCTGTGGTTCCCCAGGCCGTGCGGATCGCTCCGTGGGTGGGGTGTGCTCCGGTGGCGAGGGACCAGTGGATGTCCCCGCGTTGGAATTTCTGGTAGCAGCCGCCGTTGGCGAGACCGCAGACTTCGNCGCTCCGTGGGTGGGGTGTGCTCCGGTGGCGAGGGACCAGTGGATGTCCCCGCGTTGGAATTTCTGGTAGCAGCCGCCGTTGGCGAGACCGCAGACTTCGGCGCGGGTGGGGTAGCCGAGGCGTCCCTTTTCGTAGCCGGTGGTTCCCCAGGCGGTGCGGATGCCGCCCTTGGTGGGCTGTGCTCCGGTGGCGGGAGACCAGTGGATGTCTCCGCGCTGGTATTTCTGGTAGCAGCCATCCCCGACGAGACCACACACGACTCCGGAGGTTGCGGTGCCGAGCGCGGGAGTCCTGCCGGCTACGGCAGCAATCGCCGCACCGCCCGC
>NZ_JBZCNG010000017.1:0-1048 GCF_058269195.1 Arthrobacter sp. TJ-240 | reverse complement strand
TCAGGCCTTGAGGGCGTTGGCCCAGAGGTTGATGTCGGAGTCCACGGCGTATTCATCGATCGCGAGCAGTTCCTCGGCGGTGAAGTCCAGGTTTCCCACCGCGGCCACGCTGTCCTCGAGCTGCTTCACGCTGGATGCTCCGATCAGCGCCGAGGTCACCGGGGTGCCCTTGGCCCGGTCGCGCAGCACCCAAGCGATCGCCAGCTGCGCCAGCGACTGCCCGCGGCCCTCGGCGATCCGGTTCAGACCCCGGATGCGGTCGAGGTTCTCGGCACTGAGCTGCCCCTGGTCCAGCGACTTGTTGGCCGCGGCACGCGAATCCTCGGGCACCCCGTCCAGGTACCGGCTCGTGAGCAGTCCCTGCGCCAGCGGCGAGAACGCGATGGATCCGGCACCCACCTGCTCGAGGGCCTCGTACAGGTTCGGGGACCCGTTCTCGGTCCACCGGTTGAGCATCGAGTACGACGGCTGGTGGATCAGCAGCGGGGTGCCCAGCTCCGCCAGGATGGCGGCGGCCTGCACCGTGAGCTCGGGCGAGTAGGAGGAGATCCCCGCGTACAGGGCCCGCCCCGACCGTACCGCGGTATCGAGGGCACCCATCGTCTCCTCCAGCGGGGTATCGGGATCGGGGCGGTGGCTGTAGAAGACGTCCACGTACTCCAGGCCCATCCGCGTGAGCGACTGGTCCAGGCTCGAGAGCAGGTACTTCCGCGATCCCCACTCCCCGTACGGGCCCGGCCACATCCCGTAGCCGGCCTTCGTGGAGATGACCAGTTCGTCGCGGAACGGCCGGAAGTCGTCCTTCAGGTGCCGGCCGAAGTTCGTCTCCGCGCTCCCCGCCGGGGGACCGTAGTTGTTCGCCAGATCAAAATGCGTCACCCCCAGGTCGAAGGCCCGGCGCAGGATGTCGCGCTGCACGTCGAACGCCTTGTCGTCACCGAAGTTGTGCCACAACCCCAACGACACCGCCGGCAGCAGCAGCCCGCTGGCCCCCACCCGCCGATACGGCATCGAAGCATAACGAGTCTCAACAGGCACAAAAGTCATG
>NZ_JBZCNG010000016.1:0-1345 GCF_058269195.1 Arthrobacter sp. TJ-240 | reverse complement strand
GGAACCATCACCTGGACCCCCGCCACCGGCACCCGAATCACCTACAACTAGCCAGCACCACAATAGCCCTGGGGACCTGGGGCGATCTGCATCAGCGGTTGAGTACTCGATGTGGACACCCTGACATTTGGAGAAAACGATGAAACTACCTCAAGCGCGTCGATTGGCGATCACCGTCGGTCTTCTTGCCGTGCTCATAGGCGGTCCACTGCCAGCAGCCCACTCCGTGACACAGGACGCACCGCTCGGTCCGTCAGAGGCGATACCGCCTACTGACTCGCCGCAATCCGACGAGGTGGGAACGACGCAGCTGCTGGAGCCGACGCCTGCCGGGACGGCTCAACCCTCGGAAACGGACGGCACTACGAGTGGTGCTGCACCGAGCATCAGCGGCGGGACCGTCACGCCGAACGCTCCGGAGGAGGGCCCGGCGCCGAGCGCCTCCGAAGGGCAGGACATAGCACCCTTGTCAGCCGACATCATGGCCGCCAATCAGAAAGCGCTGGCCGCGGAGATCGGGCCCGATGGGGCGTCGCTGGGCCAGGGAATCGTTCGCATCTCCACGTCAGGAGACCCGCAGGTCGAATCGCCGGCCGAGGACAGAGCAATGGACGGGTCCGCGGGCACAGCGGCAACCAACTACTGGAAGCCGTCGGGAGTCCTCGGCGTCGATGTGAGCAGCCACCAGCAGACCGTCAACTGGACGGCTGCGAAGGATCAGGGGTCTCGATTCGCGTATGTGAAAGCGACGGAGGCAACCAACTACACCAACCCCTACTTCACCGCCCAGTACAGGGGATCGGAAGCGGCCGGGATGCTGCGCGGCGCCTATCACTTCGCCATCCCGAGCGTTTCCAGCGGCGCGCAGCAGGCCAATTACTTCCTGAGGAACGGGGGCGGTTGGTCTGCGGATGGGAAGACCCTCCCACCGCTGTTGGACGTCGAGTACAACCCCTACGCGAGCCTCGGAAACGCCTGCTACAACATGAGTGCTGCGCAGATGGTCAAGTGGATCAGGGACTTCTCCAACACCATGTACAGTGCAACGGGCCGTCTCCCGATGATCTACACCACGACGGACTGGTGGAACACCTGTACGGGATCCTCCGGGGCCTTCGCCAATCACCCCCTGCACATCGCGAACTACAACAACAGCAGTGCCGGGCGGATGCCGGCCGGCTGGACCGGCTACGACCTGTGGCAATACACCAGCATCGGCCCTGTGGTCGGTGACTGGAACCAGTGGCCCGCCAGCCTGAGTGCGCTCCAAGCATTTGCACGCAACAACAACAACCCGGCTGCCTCTGCGGGCGGTGCGGCGATTGCTGCCGTAGCCGGCAGGACT
>NZ_JBZCNG010000015.1:0-1378 GCF_058269195.1 Arthrobacter sp. TJ-240 | reverse complement strand
GGGACTGTCCGATAAACGGTGTGTGGGGCCGGCGTTTCATCAGTGAATGGTTCTCTCGAAGCGTCCTGCGAAGGTAATCGCGAACGCGTTGAGCGCTGGCTTCCACCTGATTACCCAGCGTGCTCTACCACCGCCGGTCGGATCAAGAGACCGGGTGACGAGGTAGAGGCACTTCAGGGCGGCGGCTTCGTTGGGGAAGTGGCCTCTGGCTCTGACGGCCCGGCGGTAGCGGGCGTTGATCGACTCGATCGCGTTCGTCGTGCAGATGACTCGGCGGATCTCCACGTCGTACTCCAGAAACGGCACGAACTCCGCCCACGAGCTCTCCCAGAGCTTGATGATCGCCGGATACCGCTCGCCCCACTCGGCGGTGAACTCCTGAAACCGGTCCTTCGCCGCGGCCTCACTCGGAGCCGTGTAGACGGGTTTGAGTGCCCGCACGATGCCGTCGCGGTGCTGGCGGCCGGCGTAACGGAACGAGTTGCGGATCAGGTGCACGATGCACTGCTGCACGACCGTCCGCTCCCAGGTCGTTGTGATCGCTTCGGGCAAACCCTTGAGTCCGTCGCAGACGGCGATGAGCACGTCCTGGACGCCGCGGTTCTTCAGCTCGGTGAAGACCTGCAGCCAGAACCTGGCACCCTCGCCTCCGTCGCCGGCCCAGATGCCCAGGATCTCCCGCTCTCCGTTCGTGGTGACGCCCATGACGACGTAGAACGGGGTGTTGCGTACCTGCCCGTCGCGGACCTTCACCACGATCGCATCGACGAAGATCACCGGGTAGAGCGGGTCCAGGGGACGGGAGGACCACTCGGCAAGCTCGCCGGCGACCTTCTCCGTGATCCGACTGATGGTGTCTTTGGAGACCTTGGCCCCGTAGACCTCCTCGAAATGTGCCGCGATCTCGCCGGTGGTCAGTCCGCGGGCGGACAGGGACAGCACGGTCTGATCAATCCCGTCCAGGCGTCGTTTCCGCTTGGGCACGATCACCGGCTCGAATGACCCGTCCCGGTCCCGGGGCACCTCGATCTCGACCGAACCGATCTCCGTCAACACCGTCTTCGCCCTTGTGCCGTTACGCATGTTCTCCGCGATCAGCGTCTGCCCGTGCTCATGCCCGAGATGCTCGGTCAGCTCGGCTTCCAGCGCGGCCTCGAGAACGTTTTTCGTGAGCTGGTTCAGCAGCCCACCGGGCCGCCCAGGCTCACGCCCTGCTCCTTGGCCTGTGCGAGCAGCCGTTCAGCGAGATCCTTCTGATCAATGATCTCTCCCGTCACAGGAACGATCATCGCCTCTGTTGCATCGGTCGCGAAGTCGTTCACGGCCATCTCCTCTCAGATCAGGCCGGGCCCTCACACACCGTTTTTCTTACAGTCCC
>NZ_JBZCNG010000014.1:0-1917 GCF_058269195.1 Arthrobacter sp. TJ-240 | reverse complement strand
CCGGCCGGCGGCGCGGCCGAGGACGACGGACGATGCCCGTGGACGACGCACAGTCAAGCCAGGCATCCGGGGAGCATTACCGCGTCGGGTAGGCCGAACATATCCGATGAACCAAGGCAGCCGTCGGCCGGAGGCCGGCAGCCGTCGACGCGCCGGGGAGGCCTGGACCCTCGATTGGTGCGCCGGCTGGTGCGTCGGCGCGATCCGCTCGCCCCACGTGGGCGCACGCGTGGAATCCACTGCCTCCGGGAGGACGAGATGCCCCTTTCCGTCGATGGGACGTAGGCGGGCTTGGCCGCCGCGTCGCTGAGCGGCGCGCACGCGGCCAGCTGCCCGCGGGCGGGCCATGGGCGGCCTCCTCGGACCGCGAGCAGCTGCAGCGCGGTCGGCGGGAGCCACTTCCGCGTCGTCCCGCGCGGGCATCGTCAGCGAAAGAATGAGACGCAGCAGCCGGCGTCCGGCGCCGTGCGCTCGAGCGACGTAGCCCTGAGCTGCGGCCGGCGGCAGGCCTGGCCCCAGGAGCAACGAGCGCGAAAGGGTGTTCAACTGTTGCGCCAAAGGGTTGTGGTGTAGCCACCGACAGGTGCCACACCAAGCACCGACACCAACGGGTATCACGCCGACCACAGACAACGGAGAGCTGCCATGTGTCCGAGAGCCGGAGGAGACCCGATGATGATCGTGTACCGGACAAGGCCGGCCACATCGCCTCCGCTCCTGCCCAGCGGTGGTGTAGCGCTGATCATGCTGCTGTCGTCATCCTGGGACCCGGGCCGTGATCGGCTGAGGCTGCTCGAGGAGACCGCCGATCTTCCGGATGGGGCGGATGCAGGCGCGAGGCTCTCCCGTGCCCTTGCTGGGACGGTGCCCGCTGAGCTACTGGGGTCGGAGAGGGCCCGAGGGCTCAGGTCTCGCCCTAGTGGATCGTTCCGCGTCGACGGCACCACGAGTTACCTGGCCTCCCGCTCCACGGGGCAAGTTGTGCTGGACCGGACCCGACGCTCCGGAGGAGAGGATCTCGGCCACGACAGAACAACCAAGCAACAGAAGGCCACAGCTCTCGGCAAGCGGGACTATGCCGATGGGCCACGGTGATGCGGAGGCTTGCCATTGAGCCCCTGGCCCCGGCGAAGTACGGCCATCGCCCCTGCGCAGATGATCAAGTCCGTGCGTAGATGATCAACAAGACAGAGGGACCTCTGACGGGTCGGCACGAATGGCCGACCGAACCGCCCACTGGCTCACGCATAGTGGCCTCGGCAGCCCGTAGGACCGAAAGCGGGCTTCAGGGGACCGCGCGTCAGGGACAGCGAGTAACCGGCCACGAGCCTTCAGCGGCAGCGCACATCAGCGGGTGGCACACCTTCCGCAGGCTCTGCCGGCTTTGAGCGCGGTCCACTCCTGGCACGACTGCCCGAGCGTCACCCTCCAGTCGCACCGGGTTCAGATGCTCCGGAGCGCCATAGTAGGGGAGCCCACGCACAAGCGCAGGGCTCGACGGGCGGCGAGCAACCTGCACCATCGAGCGCCCACCTGCCCCTGAACAACTCACCGGACGGGTGCCCGCACGGGGTGACGCAGGCAACGCCGCTCCAGTTTGCTCGCACGGTGAGCGGCGTGTAATGTTTCATGAGTTGCCCCGGTGAGGGCAACCAACCCCTTCAAAAACTAGCGGTCGGTCCGTGCGCTCTAAAGCGTATCGGAATTAGGCCATTAATTGTCATGGGATTGTCTTGTCGCACGTCCTTTTCGCAGGCAGTAAGCCAAAGCGGAGGATTTGACAAGAGAAAACAGAATGAAATAAGCTGTGAACACAACGGCGAAGGAAAGCAGAGCCGAGAAGGTGCGAAAGCGCTGGTCCTGCAAGTAATCGAACGTTCCTGTTGTTTGAGAACTCAATAGTGTGCCAAGTTTGTT
>NZ_JBZCNG010000013.1:0-2605 GCF_058269195.1 Arthrobacter sp. TJ-240 | reverse complement strand
ACCCCCACCACCAAATCCACCCACACGTCACCCCACCGCCACCTACTATCCACCCAACACACACGCGGGCCCATGTGCCGACCGACAGGAGCGCCGGCCACAGGGGGACGGCAGTGGTTCCGGGAGCCGTCCTCCGTCCGCGCCTCTTCCGGGGATGGCCCCCGCAAGGGGGCGAGCTCGGCCGAAAGCACCTCGAAGGTCGCCCTGAGGTCCGGCCCCGGCTTCCCCATCCAGCGCGACGACCATGCGGCGACGTTGAGAGAATCGCCGCCCGGGAGCGGGACAGAGCACAGACGACGGCAGCCGACAGCCTTCCGACCGGTGACCGCCCATAGTGCTATGGATCACGCGTGCAAGTCGTAGTAGACAGGGGGCATGAGCAGGAACAAGGGAGTGGCACCGCGGCTGGCCGAAGCGTTGGGGATCATTCTGGGCACCGAGGGGATACCCCTGAGGCTTCAGGCCTGGGACGGCTCGGAGGCCGGGCCGCGCGACGCCCCGGTGATCGAGTTCCGTTCCCGGCGGGGGCTACGGCGCATGCTCTGGGCTCCGAATCAGCTCGGGTTGAGCCGCGCGTATGTCGCAGGCGATATCGACGGGCCGGGCAACCTCTTCGAGAGCTTCTCTGCGCTCAGCTCCGTGGGCAAGTTCGCCGCGCTGAAGGCTTTCCGCCCTCCGACGGTGAGCGAACGCATCAAGCTCATCCGGACGGCCGTTCAGGTCGGAGCGCTGGGGCTCCCCCCTGCGCCGCCGCCCGAAGAGATGAACCTTGCCCGATCCGGGCGGAAGCATTCCAAGGAGCGTGACGCCGCGGCGGTCTCGCACCACTACGACGTCGGGAACGAGTTCTATGCACTCGTGCTGGGGCCGTCCATGGTCTACTCCTGCGCCGTCTGGGAGGACGAGACGACCGGCCTGGACGCATCCCAGGAGGCGAAGCTCGACCTGGTCTGCCGCAAGCTCGGTCTTCGGCCCGGTATGCGGGTGCTGGACGTCGGCTGCGGATGGGGCAGTTTCGCGCTGCACGCAGCGCAGAACTACGGGGTGGACGTCGTCGGTGTCACGCTCTCGAACGAGCAAGCGGATCTCGCGCGGAAGCGGGTGTCGGGCGCCGGTCTCGCCGAGCGCATCGAGATCAGGGTCCAGGACTACCGCGATGTTCACGACACCCCGTTCGAGGCGATCAGCTCGATCGGCATGGCCGAACACGTCGGCCGGGATCAGATCGGCGAATACGCATCCCATCTGTACAGCCTGCTACGCCCGGGCGGACGCCTCCTCAATCACGCGATCTCCTGGAACGCCGGCGAGATGCCACCGGACCCGGACTCCTTCATCCCCCGCTATGTCTTTCCCGACGGAGAGATGCTCAGCCTCACCGTCATGATCGAGGCGCTCGAATCAGCCGGGCTGGAGGTGCTCGATGTCGAAGCGCTGCGCCGGCACTACGGCCTGACCCTCCGTGCCTGGGTGGACAACCTCGAGAAGAACTGGGAGGAGGCGGTACGCCTTACGAGCGAGGGACGGGCCCGGGTGTGGCGGCTGTATATGGCATCGAGCGCGCTCGGTTTCGAGCGGGGGCTGAACGGCGTGAATCAGGTACTGGTGCAGCGCCCGGGAGGGACGGACCCCCCCTTGCGGCGGAGGGAGTGGGTGTAGACCGGTCGTCGCAACTCAGGTCTGCATGCGGCGGGTAGATCGTCCAGGTCCCGGCGTCAGTGTGCGGCCTACCCCTGCCGGTCAGGATGAACACTCGCGCAGCTGGTGACCGTGCGCCGTAAGCTCCCCTTCATGGACGAGGTAGTGGCCGCGGTTCGGAACAACGTGGAGTGGTGTGACCTTGTGTGCCGTACTCACCAGGTCCCTACCTCACGCGAAGGAGGGGTGTGGATCGCACAAGGAACTCCTCCAGCGTTCTACCCAGACTTGATCAGTGAGAGAAGGTCCACCTCGGCGTGCGCTGTGGTGGAGGCGCTACAAGACCGGGCGGCCTGTTCCGTGAAGGACAGTTGAGCGACTCTGGATCTCAGCGGGAAGGACTTCGTAGAGCTCTTCACTGCAGAGTGGATCTTCTGCGACCCCGAACAGAGCCACACCACGCGGCTCGACTGGACAAGCATCACTGAGCTCGAGGAGCTTTACCAGTGGGAGACCGCCGCGGGATTAGAGGGCTTGGTGACCGCTGATCTGCCGGCCGAGCCCTCCGTCCGGGTGCTCGTGGCCCGCGCAAGGGCAGGATCGCCGGCGGAGCAATCGCCAACGCGAGCGACCCGGTTGTCGGCTTGTCGAACGTCTTCACTGTGCTTGCTGATGACCTGACCGTCGTCTGGAAGGACCTCCCCGTCGTGGTCCGCCGATCATTTCCAGGGCGTCCCGTCGTGGGGTACGAGCACGGAGATGACCTCGAGGCCGCTCGCTCGGCCGGATTCCGTGCTGTCGGCCCGCTCCGCGTATGGCTCCGGACGTAGCCTGGCCGTTCTGTCGGGATCTTCCGACTGTTGCACCTCGTCAGCGTACGTCGGCACGCTCGACTCCCCGATGACCGGCCGCTGCATCTGGTGTTTGTTGGGGGGTTAAAGGGGTCGAGGCCCCACCGGTGGTGGGG
>NZ_JBZCNG010000012.1:0-5891 GCF_058269195.1 Arthrobacter sp. TJ-240 | reverse complement strand
TGGGGGGTTAAAGGGGTCGAGGCCCCACCGGTGGTGGGGCCTCGAGCCGTAATGGTTGTCCGGCGGTGTCCTACTCTCCCACACTCTCTCGGGTGCAGTACCATCGGCGCTGTGGGTCTTAGCTTCCGGGTTCGGAATGGGACCGGGCGTTTCCCCCACGCTATGACCGCCGTAACCCTTGCTACCAGTGGCCTGTCCGCCTCGTGTGCTGTCCCTGGTTCGGGGGGTGTGCACGCGGGTGGTGGCGTGGTAAATCTGTGGGGTTACATCGCTTCACTGCATCGCTGGTTGGGCGGTGCGTGTTGCTGGATGTCGTATTCAGTTGTGCCGCAGCCCCTCCCGCGCCGGTGCCGCAGTGCTGCGGTGGGCGTGGTGGTGCTGTGGTGTTGTGGTGGTTCCTGTTGTTGGTTGGGAACCGCATAGTGGACGCGTAGCATTCGATCTTCACCCGCCTCATGGTTCACTGTCGGGGTTTCCTGGTTGCCCAGGGGACCCTTCTGGTGGGGGTGGGTGTGTGGTGTAAGTTATCGGCTTATTAGTACCGGTCAGCTTCACAGGTCGTTAGTCCCTGCTTCCACGTCCGGCCTATCAACCCAGTGGTCTGGCTGGGGGCCTCTCACACTCGAGGTGTATGGAAATCTCATCTTGAAGCAGGCTTCCCGCTTAGATGCTTTCAGCGGTTATCCCATCCGAACGTAGCTAATCAGCGGTGCACTTGGCAGTACAACTGACACACCAGAGGTTCGTCCGTCCCGGTCCTCTCGTACTAAGGACAGCCCTTCTCAAATTTCCTGCGCGCGCAGCGGATAGGGACCGAACTGTCTCACGACGTTCTAAACCCAGCTCGCGTACCGCTTTAATGGGCGAACAGCCCAACCCTTGGGACCTACTCCAGCCCCAGGATGCGACGAGCCGACATCGAGGTGCCAAACCATGCCGTCGATATGGACTCTTGGGCAAGATCAGCCTGTTATCCCCGAGGTACCTTTTATCCGTTGAGCGACGGCCATTCCACAATGTGCCGCCGGATCACTAGTCCCGACTTTCGTCCCTGCTTGAGATGTCTCTCTCACAGTCAAGCTCCCTTGTGCACTTACACTCGCCACCTGATTGCCAACCAGGCTGAGGGAACCTTTGGGCGCCTCCGTTACTTTTTAGGAGGCAACCGCCCCAGTTAAACTACCCATCAGGCACTGTCCCTGACCCGGATTACGGGCCGAAGTTAGATATCCAGAGTGACCAGAGTGGTATTTCAACGATGACTCCACGTGAACTGGCGTCCACGCTTCACAGTCTCCCACCTATCCTACACAAGCCACACCGAACACCAATACCAAACTATAGTGAAGGTCTCGGGGTCTTTCCGTCCTGCTGCGCGTAACGAGCATCTTTACTCGTACTGCAATTTCGCCGAGTTTATGGTTGAGACAGCGGGGAAGTCGTTACTCCATTCGTGCAGGTCGGAACTTACCCGACAAGGAATTTCGCTACCTTAGGATGGTTATAGTTACCACCGCCGTTTACTGGGGCTTAAATTCCCAGCTTCGTCCCACGCAAGCGTGAAACTAACCGGTCCTCTTAACCTTCCAGCACCGGGCAGGAGTCAGTCCGTATACATCGTCTTGCGACTTCGCACGGACCTGTGTTTTTAGTAAACAGTCGCTTCCCCCTGGTCTCTGCGGCCCCGATCCGCTCCGGCGAGCTAGTCGCCTTCACAGTTGGGGCCCCCCTTCTCCCGAAGTTACGGGGGCATTTTGCCGAGTTCCTTAACCATAATTCTCTCGATCGCCTTAGTATTCTCTACCTGATCACCTGTGTCGGTTTGGGGTACGGGCGGCTAGAACCTCGCGCCGATGCTTTTCTCGGCAGCATAGGATCACCGAATCCCCCCTTGACGGGGGTCCCATCAGATCTCAAGCGTGTGATCGAACACAGAACCACGGATTTGCCTATGGTTCGCCCTACATCCTTAGACCGGGACTACCATCGCCCGGCTCGGCTACCTTCCTGCGTCACACCTGTTAATACGCTTACCTCCCGAGATCAGGTCCCGCGATCCACAAAAAACCACGTCACCACAAGGGTGGGCGGTCATGCTTCTGGCGGTTAGTATCCCTCGATCAGTATTGGCGGTTCTTCGCCGGTACGGGAATATCAACCCGTTGTCCATCGACTACGCCTGTCGGCCTCGCCTTAGGTCCCGACTTACCCAGGGCAGATTAGCTTGACCCTGGAACCCTTGATCATTCGGCGGACGGGTTTCTCACCCGTCTTTCGCTACTCATGCCTGCATTCTCACTCGTGTAGGCTCCACCGCTGGTTTACACCGCGACTTCACCGCCCACACGACGCTCCCCTACCCATCCACATCCTTGAACCAGGAGAACAAGTCTCCGGCTTGGGATCTATGTGAATGCCACAACTTCGGCGGTGTACTTGAGCCCCGCTACATTGTCGGCGCGGAATCACTTGACCAGTGAGCTATTACGCACTCTTTCAAGGGTGGCTGCTTCTAAGCCAACCTCCTGGTTGTCTGGGCAACTCCACATCCTTTCCCACTTAGCACACGCTTAGGGGCCTTAGTTGGTGGTCTGGGCTGTTTCCCTCTCGACTATGAAGCTTATCCCCCACAGTCTCACTGCTGCGCTCTCACTTACCGGCATTCGGAGTTTGGCTGACGTCAGTAACCTTGTAGGGCCCATTAGCCATCCAGTAGCTCTACCTCCGATAAGAAACACGCAACGCTGCACCTAAATGCATTTCGGGGAGAACCAGCTATCACGAAGTTTGATTGGCCTTTCACCCCTACCCACAGCTCATCCCCTCCATTTTCAACTGAAGTGGGTTCGGTCCTCCACGACGTCTTACCGTCGCTTCAACCTGGCCATGGGTAGATCACTTCGCTTCGGGTCTAGATCACGCCACTCACTCGCCCTATTCAGACTCGCTTTCGCTACGGCTTCCCCACACGGGTTAACCTCGCGACGTAACACTAACTCGCAGGCTCATTCTTCAAAAGGCACGCCGTCACAACTACTAAGGTTGCTCCGACGGTTTGTAGGCACACGGTTTCAGGTACTGTTTCACTCCCCTCCCGGGGTACTTTTCACCTTTCCCTCACGGTACTGGTCCGCTATCGGTCATCAGGGAGTATTTAGGCTTACCAGGTGGTCCTGGCAGATTCGCACGGGATTTCTCGGGCCCCGTGCTACTTGGGATCCTCTCCAAACGGCGTCACGCATTACGGTTACGGGACTTACACCCTCTCCGGCCGGGCTTTCAAACCCGTTCACCTATACGCACGCACTCATTTCACCAGTCCGGCAGAACTGGAACGGAAAGTCCCACAACCCCAGTGATGCAACGCCCGCCGGCTATCACACACCACTGGTTTAGCCTGTTCCGCGTTCGCTCGCCACTACTAACGGAATCACTATTGTTTTCTCTTCCTGTGGGTACTGAGATGTTTCACTTCCCCACGTTCCCTCCACGTACCCTATGTGTTCAGATACGGGTCACCCGGTCACTCGCGCGCCGGGCGGGGTTTCCCCATTCGGACATCCTGGGATCAAAGTTCGGTTATCAACTCCCCCAGGCTTATCGCAGATTCCCACGTCCTTCTTCGGCTCCTGATGCCAAGGCATCCACCGTGTGCCCTTAAAAACTTGACCACTAAGATCAAAAACATATCGAGAAAACCAGGCCCGAACATACGTCCGGAACCAGATTATTCTTAGAAATTGCTTCTTTTTAAGATGCTCGCGTCCACTATGCAGTTCTCAACCAACAACCCCATCACACCCCCACCCACCCCCTAACAGGGACACGAGCAGAGCATGCGCGGGAAACCAGAAACAACCAAACCCCACCCCGGCCGAAAACCAGAACAGGGCCCTGTTATCTCAGGACCCAACAGTGTGCCAAACGATACCCGCCACCAACCACCAACCCGCTCTTTCCAACCCCGCCCCCCACCATGCACCCACCCCCCAAAGAGGGACAGCACACGACCAGGCGACCAGGCGTACTCGAGCCGGCCAACACCAGCGACGACACCTATTCATTGATATTCCACCCATGAGCACCCACCGCGGAACAAACGCCCGCGCTATGGGCTGACTCCTGCGAACCCCACCCCCACCACAGTGGACGAGGACGAAAGATTCGAGGCGCTCCTTAGAAAGGAGGTGATCCAGCCGCACCTTCCGGTACGGCTACCTTGTTACGACTTAGTCCCAATCGCCGGTCCCACCTTCGACGGCTCCCTCCCACAAGGGGTTAGGCCACCGGCTTCGGGTGTTACCAACTTTCGTGACTTGACGGGCGGTGTGTACAAGGCCCGGGAACGTATTCACCGCAGCGTTGCTGATCTGCGATTACTAGCGACTCCAACTTCATGAGGTCGAGTTGCAGACCTCAATCCGAACTGAGACCGGCTTTTTGGGATTAGCTCCACCTCACAGTATCGCAACCCTTTGTACCGGCCATTGTAGCATGCGTGAAGCCCAAGACATAAGGGGCATGATGATTTGACGTCGTCCCCACCTTCCTCCGAGTTGACCCCGGCAGTCTCCCATGAGTCCCCGGCATAACCCGCTGGCAACATGGAACGAGGGTTGCGCTCGTTGCGGGACTTAACCCAACATCTCACGACACGAGCTGACGACAACCATGCACCACCTGTAAACCGGCCACAAGTGGCTGACACATCTCTGCATCATTCCGGTTCATGTCAAGCCTTGGTAAGGTTCTTCGCGTTGCATCGAATTAATCCGCATGCTCCGCCGCTTGTGCGGGCCCCCGTCAATTCCTTTGAGTTTTAGCCTTGCGGCCGTACTCCCCAGGCGGGGCACTTAATGCGTTAGCTACGGCGCGGAAAACGTGGAATGTCCCCCACACCTAGTGCCCAACGTTTACGGCATGGACTACCAGGGTATCTAATCCTGTTCGCTCCCCATGCTTTCGCTCCTCAGCGTCAGTTACAGCCCAGAGACCTGCCTTCGCCATCGGTGTTCCTCCTGATATCTGCGCATTTCACCGCTACACCAGGAATTCCAGTCTCCCCTACTGCACTCTAGTCTGCCCGTACCCACCGCAGATCCGGGGTTAAGCCCCGGACTTTCACGGCAGACGCGACAAACCGCCTACGAGCTCTTTACGCCCAATAATTCCGGATAACGCTTGCGCCCTACGTATTACCGCGGCTGCTGGCACGTAGTTAGCCGGCGCTTCTTCTGCAGGTACCGTCACCACCCCCGAAAGAGCGGCTTCTTCCCTACTGAAAGAGGTTTACAACCCGAAGGCCTTCATCCCTCACGCGGCGTCGCTGCATCAGGCTTGCGCCCATTGTGCAATATTCCCCACTGCTGCCTCCCGTAGGAGTCTGGGCCGTGTCTCAGTCCCAGTGTGGCCGGTCACCCTCTCAGGCCGGCTACCCGTCGTCGCCTTGGTAGGCCATTACCCCACCAACAAGCTGATAGGCCGCGAGTCCATCCAAAACCACAAAAGCTTTCCACCAACACCACATGCGTGGGAAGGTCGTATCCAGTATTAGACCCGGTTTCCCAGGCTTATCCCAGAGTCAAGGGCAGGTTACTCACGTGTTACTCACCCGTTCGCCACTAATCCACCAGCAAGCTGGCTTCATCGTTCGACTTGCATGTGTTAAGCACGCCGCCAGCGTTCATCCTGAGCCAGGATCAAACTCTCCGTAAATGATTCACAGACACAACACGACACCCCGGGAAAACGGGACACCCTGCTGCACAAAATTCGAAA
The DNA here is from genome assembly GCF_058269195.1 of Arthrobacter sp. TJ-240. Classification (NCBI taxonomy): domain Bacteria; kingdom Bacillati; phylum Actinomycetota; class Actinomycetes; order Micrococcales; family Micrococcaceae; genus Arthrobacter; species Arthrobacter sp. TJ-240. The sequence continues at coordinate 113 of NZ_JBZCNG010000012.1, read as the reverse complement.
CCAGCCAAAAAAACCAGCCACCACACGGGGTGCGGCAACCAGCAAATTCAACCAATCAAAAAACAATCGGTATCAACAAACTTGGCACACTATTGAGTTCTCAAACAACAGGA
>NZ_JBZCNG010000011.1:0-13710 GCF_058269195.1 Arthrobacter sp. TJ-240 | reverse complement strand
TCAGGCCGGGCCCTCACACACCGTTTTTCTTACAGTCCCGGGCGCACAGCAGGGGGCCGATTGGCCCGTAGAGGGCGCGGAAGAGGCCGATGAGTGCCTCACCGCGGGGCTGGTGCCGGTTTTGTCGGGTGAGCATCACAGCCCGGTCAATGATTTCCTGGGAGATGACGACGACTTTGCGGTTGGTGCGCTGACTGTAGGAACTGAACAGTTCGAACGCTTCGGCGGCGTTGAGGCCGGTGCGGCTCATGAGGATGCCTTTGGCCTGTTCGATGATGGCCCGGCTGAGCGCGGACGCGGCGACGGCTTCGCGGGCGATCTTGTGAGTGTCGACGTGAATGGATTGTGTGAGATCCACGACCAGCGCCCACATGCCGATTGGTTCTTGCACGCCGTTGTGCATGAGGTCCGCAGACATGGGTGTGCAAGGCCTCCGAGCATCGCGTCACCTGAACTAACCAGGGCTCGTCAGTCCTATTCGCCGTGGCAGCTAATCCTTGGGTATCGCGTTGATCGGGACTGTCCGATGGATGATGTATGGGGTTCTGGCAGGCTAGAGAGTTAGCCGAACATTCAGCAGTCGCCTGCGTCGGCCTCTGCCGCAGGGGTCGGGTCTTCGGTAAGCCAGGTAATCGCTTCACGCTCGTTATTGAAGTACCGGCTTGGCATCGCGGACCTGTGATTGAACGCGGTGAGCACTCTGCCGACCTCGTCCTCGCTCAGAATGGCAACCCGGGTCGAGGAAATGTCTTCGAGGAGTAGCTGTTTGGCCTCGAGGGTGATGCGGGCGACCAACCCGATGTGTACGAGCAAGGGTCGTTTGCCGTAAGGAGACATCGCGCTGACCGCGGAAATCCTCGATCGAACATCATCGGCGTCCATCGTTACGCCGTCAGCCCACCGCACCCGCAGAAACCCACCCTCATCACTGACCGTGTAACGAGGCGCAGCGCTGGAATCTAATGGCATTCATTCACTTCCTGCTGAGTTCAGGGGATCCCGACCGATCGAGTATCACCAGCCCGGTCCGAGTCTGTGACATTCTCGGTTTTCCAGCGTAGCGGGACCAGCAAGTGCGGGGGTTGGGGCGTTGTCGGATCGCTCACGCTTGCATGAGCGGGTAGCACGTAGATGCTTATCGGCGGCACAAAAAGGCATCGCCTCGAGCCTTGACCTTCCCCTGCATCCCCATGATCAACTGATCAGCAGGCTTAGTAGTTGGTCAAGCAGTCGGCTGCTACTTTGCCTATCGGGCAGGGGTCGGTGTTTTTCGGTGAGTCAGCCCGGCCCCTGCCCCCTTACTCCTTGCAGGCTGTAGTGCCTGCTACGCAAGGGATTGCCGCGCAGCTGGGGAGCACGACCAACAGCCCGGGCCTCGTCATGACCGGCACTGGCTAGCGCATCGTTTGGTGGTCCTTGTTAGTGTGCTGTTCTAGGTTCGGGTTAAAACGCTAGCCCGTTCCCCTTTTCGTCGAATGGCTTACCCATGCCCTCCACCGCTGAGCCTCCTGCTTCGCCCGGGTCCGGTGTCGATTACTTCATTGACTGTCCGACCGGCACCGTCGAGCACTACTTTGCTGATGACTCTTATAACTGGTCGGATGAGCTGTACCGGATCCACGGGTACGAACGCGGCGACATCGTCCCGACCCTGGAGCTGGGCATGTCCCACGTCGACCCGACAGACAGGGACGCCGTCCAGGCGTTCTGGACCAAGGTCACCACCAGCGGTGGCCCGTCATCGGTGTATGCATCCCTACGTGACCTCAATGGGCGCACGCATAAACTCCTGATCTCCGCGGACCTTATTCACGCTGAGGAAGAACAACCGGTCGGGGTATGGGCCCTGGTCGTGGATCTCACCCACTCCATCCACGCTGATACACACAAGATCGCCAATGAAGCGGTCGCCGCGTCCGCGCTCACCCGGGCCGTGATCGAGCAAGCCAAAGGGATTCTCATGGGGCGCGCCGGCCTCAATGCCGCCGAAGCGTTCGAGCGGATTAGCGCCTACAGCCAGCGCACCAACCGCAAAGTCGTGATCATCTCCCAGGAGATCATCGACCGGGCGCTGCACCTGACTCGCCAGCACTCCCACCAGTCCTCACCGGACGCGATGATCGAGCTTTTCAAAGCGCTCTAACCCGTGAGACCCCCCGTAGAACTCCATGCTGCCGGTGCTTGGCCTCGCGAGCAATCACCATCGCGGCGGTTATAGTCACCGCTGGTGATCCTGGTGCTCCGTACAGGACTCTGGATATGACAAAGGTCCGCTCATAGGAGCGGGCCTTTGTCATTGCACAACACTGCTGATGAAAGCAGCGTCTCCAGGCGAAGTAGCGTCGAACCGCGCTGGTCAGTGCTGGTAGTGGTAGTGGCTGGTGGGAGCTAGTGTCCGGGGCCGTTGGCGTCGTTCACGCGACTCGCACCACTGGTGCGGACATGATCAACGTGCTCCTTTTTGTTCCGCTTCAGGAGACCGGCCAGGCCGAGAAGGCCGAGAAGGCCCCACAGGCCGGCGTCGCCGTTGTCGTCGGTTTCCTGGGTCTGCTCGGTGGCAGGGGCTGTTTCTTCGGCGGCCGTGGCAGGAGCTGCCACGCCCATCAGGACGGCGAAGGACAGGGCTGCAGTGGCTGCGCTTTTGCGGATCATTGCTTCTCCTTGAGACTCGGGAAGGACCCCTGATGGAGGCCCAACTGATAAGCCTGCTTCCTATTCCAATGCTTGAGGAGAAACCTCCCCTCGTTCACTTGAAGCCTACTCTCAGGCGCCCCGATCTTCGCCCTAATGACGTCTTACGAACGACCGCCCCTAGGACGTTGTCAAATAGGGCTTTTACAACGACGCGCAGTCTCCTTTGGATTGAGTCCTATGAGCTGTATCTGGCTTTTCTCATTCGGATGATGGCGGTGGGACCTGGAGTTGAGCCCGGAGACCTTGCAGGAGGATGGTGATGCCCTGATCCAGTTCGGCGCGCCCGTCATAGTTCAAAAACATGGGCGCGAGCCGGCGCAGGTGAGGAAAGTCTGCTGCTGGGAGGCGATGCAGGCCCAACCTGAGTCCGAGTTCGTCCTCATCGGCGTTGACGACAAACTCCTCGAGTTCGTTGAGGAGATGGCCGATAAGGAATCCATAGTAGGCGCGGTATGCGTGGAGCGCACCCGCAGCATCGAATCCGGCCGCACTGAGAACGGTAAGGATCTGCTCGAGCGGGCGAAGGGCACCGAGGGGCCGTAATCCCATAGGCGTGGACAGGGGACGCGTGACCAGAAGCGGCACCACATGAGGATGTCGCAGGACGAGAGTTCGGAAGTCATGGGCGGCCTGGCGCAGCTGCTCCTGCCACGGCCGTGAGGAGTACCCAACGCCCGGAATGACCCATTGGGCCAGAAGAAGTTCGGTGAGTCCATCCAAGAGTGCATCACGGTTGGCTGCGTAACGGTACAGCGCCATCGGGTCCCTACCTAGCTTGCTTCCCAGCCTCCGCATGGACAGAGCTTCTAGACCATCGACATCCACTAGATCAAGTGCCGCGTGAAGAACCACGTCACGGCTCAGTTGACCGCGACTTCGTTGATCTGTCGGTTCATCGGTTGATTGATCGACAGATTGGTCAGTCGGTTGATCGGCTGGTTGGTTTGATGGTTGGCCTGTCGATTGGGACATCGAGTTCCTCGGTATAATTTGTAGTAAGCCGACTTGCTATCCATGCATCTACACCGTAGAGTATACGCAGTAGAGCTTCCCGTAGAGCACGCTGCGGCCATCTGGCTCTCACTTACATCACCGCGGATTTTCTCATTTCTGAGCACAGCGTTCCGCTGCCGACGACGGCACCCTCACTTTCTTTCAGGAGATAATCATGGCTAATAACAACGGCAACAACAACTCGAATACCGGCGATCACGCGGTCGAGACGCGTCGCTCGACCGAGACGAAGGCATCAACGAAGACCACCGAGTTCTTCGCTTACGTCGCTATGGTGATCGCTACTTTCGTCACCGCTCTCGTAGTAGGCGACGGTGACGGCGAGGACGGCATCGACATGTTCAACGCCCACCAGGCCATGGAGCTGATCACGTACCTCACCATCGGGTACATGATCGCTCGCGGACTGGCGAAGTCCGGAAGCCGCGAATACTACAACGTCTAAGACGCCCTGGATCCCCGCCTTGAACCACCGGTTCGGGGCGGGGATCTTGTCGTATCCGTCACCTATGAGGTGACAGCCCGCAACCAACGACTGCCTCTGCCCTGATCACATCGACGGCGAAGCGAAATCTAGGGAACTCGACACGGACGTCACCATCGCCAGTACTCCCCGCGCGTTATACAGCCTCAACTAGCCACCTTCAGCACGCAGACCACCTGCGGGACGAATCAGCCGGTCTATCGAACACAACCGTCGTCAGTCTCAGTAGGACGGCCATGTCTTTACTCGTCCAAGCTTCTTCACCCGGCCGGTTACCAACCTTAGAAGTTAACATGACCTTGGGTGAGGACGGCATTTGGTGACCTGTGGAGTGAAGGACAAAGTGCGATACGCTAAGCACACTGATGAATTGTCCAGTAGCTGCTTTTAGTAGTAGCTATAGCTTGTTCCAACCCGAAGGAGACGCCATGAGCACGAAGGTCGAAAAGAGCATTCTCGTCAACGTCCCAGTCAGTGTCGCCTACAACCAGTGGACTCAGTTCGAAGAATTCCCGCACTTCATGGGTGGCGTCACGTCGGTCACGCAACTCGATAACGAGCGCTTGAACTGGGTCGTTGAAATCGGTGGTGTTCGGCGGCAGTGGGATGCCACGATCCTGGAGCAGGTGCCTGACAAGAAGGTGTCTTGGGCGGCAACAGAGGGTGCGACCAATGCCGGTTCGGTGTCCTTCGAGGATGTCGGAGGCGGACAGACCCAGGTCCGCCTCGTCATGGAGTACGAGCCCCAGGGCCTGGTCGAGAAAATCGGTGACAAGCTCAACGTCGTCGAGAACCAGGCCAAAGGTGACCTGGACCGGTTCAAGGCCTTCATTGAGGATGAAGGCTACGCCTCAGGAGCCTGGCGCGGAACGGTTGGAACCGGCATCGATACGGGTGCACCTGGAGTGGAAGCTGCTTCCGCTTCGCTCGGCGACAAGGGCAAGGCTGGAGTCTCGGGCAAAGTCGCTGCCGGCACAGGCCTCGCCGCCGCAGCAGCAGTTGCGGGAGTCGCCGCCAGCAAGAAAACTTCCGAAGACACCACGGTGTCCGGTGTCGACGTCACGCTCACACCCGTTGAGGATGGCGTTCCGGAGGTACTGATAAGTGAGGACAGCGTCCTTTCCCGCAGCACCGCAGAAAGCCTCTTGCCTGTTCAGGACACGAAGACGACCCTCACCGGGTCACAGGCAGGACAGTCCGCTGTTGGAGCTGACACTGCGAAGGATCCGCTGCGGGACAAGAACCGGCTCACCGGCGGAGCACTCTAAACAGCACCGACAACTGCTTTCCTCGCACAATCACTTGAGGCAGCAGACCCTGTAGGGACGAAAATTGAGCCCCACCGACAGCCACCCACTCCCAGCCGGGGTGGGTGGCTGTCCGCATAAGAACGGGAAGGAGCCAGCAGTGGGGTACGCCATCACCGCCAGAACGGACACCGATCACCTCCCGACCAGTCAGTTGCTCAGCGTCGCGGCAACCTGTGTATCCCATGCGTGGAACGAACGCCTCATACAGCTGCATGTCAGCCATGCCGCAGTGGTGACCCTAGAGGAGCTCGAAGCTTCAGGCCCCTTGCGGCAAATAGAGCTGGCCGCCCGACTGCACATCGCTGGCCAAACCTTGGGACGGATGTTGCTGAACCTCGAGGAACGTGGCTTTGTGGCTCGCGTGATCGGTATCAACGGAGACAAGCGACAGGTCCTCGTTAGCATCACACCTCACGGCACGGAAACCCTTGCTCAAGCCAGACAGCTTGGATCAGTCCTCGAAGCTCAGCTCGGTGGCGGGCTGCGAGCCGATCTCCTCCGGATCCTGCCGCCAAGCCTGTCCCAGTGATAGCGGGCCACGAGGCGTCGCTGACTCCGATGCTCAAGTAGCGGTACACCGTGGCCCGGCTGGCCCCGATGATCTTCCCGATATCAGCAGGAGCCAGTCCTTGCGCCTTGAGGTCCCTGGCGCGCCTGACCTTCACATGATCGGTGGTCACTTCCCGTCGGCCGGCCTTCCGTCCGTGTTCGGCTGCCGCGGCCATGCCGGCCTTGGTCCTTTCGGCGAGCTGGTCGCGCTCGAGCTGCGCGAATGCGGACATGACCGTGAGCATCGCCCGCCCCATGGGACCTGTGGTGCTAATACCCTCGGTGACGCTGCGGAAGTGCACCCCTCGGCGTTCCAGATCATCAATCAGGGTCAGCAGGTGCGGGTGTTGCGCCCCAACCGGCCCGGCTTCCATATGAGACCTCGTCACCCCCCCTCAGGTGATCAAGGAGCTTGTCGAGCTCAGGCCGACTAGCCGTCGTCCCACTCACTCCGTGATCGGTGAAGATCCGGTTGCATCCCGCGGCGGTCAGCGCTGCATGCTGCAGATCGGCGTTCTGCTCCAGAGTGCTGACCCTGGCATACCCGATACTTCCCATCCCCGCGCTCCTTGCACTCATCAAAGGCTCGTTTCTGCTTTGATGAGAATAGCGAACGTGAGACACATTGCTGAGACAGCACGGCTGCTCACGATTCCGCGCCGATACTGGAGGCGTGCGGACGAGTCTGAAGCGCGCGGGTCCGTCCGGTCAAAGGATCCTTTGATTAGACACGTATGGGACCCTTCGACCCATTCCCGTCGTACGCGGTGAACGCACACCGCCCGCTACAGTGCTGGCCGCACCATGACTTGAACCGGACCATGAGCGTCGAGGGACGACATCCGCCCTTTGTTCACCGTGACTCGCGCAGCAGCCTCTCGACCGCGGCGATGACAGATGTTCGGTGTGCTAGCAGCCGGTCACGTTTGCGGGAGTCACCTTCGAGCCCTGTGAGCCCTTTCGGCGACAGTTCCCAGGCTTGGGCGATGGCGTAGATGAAGACGAGGACGTCGACGGGCGAGAGTGGGCCGGCGTCGGCCGTGGCAACGGCAAGCATCTTGCTGCGGTAGATGTTGAGCGGTTCGGCCGTGGCTTCCGGTCGTTCGAGTTGGGCCCACATGCTCAGCCGGAGTACTTCGGGATAGCGCTGATGATGGTCGAAGACGTCTCCTGCCCACCCCGGAAGGTCGTCCGGTCGCGGTGGAACGTTCTCGGCCATGCGACGCAGCGCCGCCGCGAGGGTCGCGTCGAAGAGGCCGCTCTTGCCGCCGTAGTAGGCATAGATCATCCGGACATTGCTCGCCGCCTGGGTGGCGATCCGTTCCACGCGTCCGCCGGCGAAGCCGTGTGCGGCGAATTCGACGGTCGCCGCTTCGAGGATGCGCTCCTTCGTGGCATCGGCGTCTCGGGCCATGGATGTCTCCTCACGGTGCAGATTGACGGCATCGGGCTCGGAAGCTATCTTACAAGTAAGTACTCATTTACTTATTACGACCCTCGGAGACGATATGACTCGCATTGCCCTCCTAACCGGAGCGAACCGCGGACTCGGGCGAGCCACAGCTCTCGCCATGGGCCAGAACAACGTCCGCGTCGTGGCGTCGTCACGCGACGGCGCCACGGACGTCGTCGATGAAATCGTGGCGGCCGGTGGTGAAGCCATCGCTCTCCAGCTCGATATAGCCGACCCCGCATCAATCGAGACGGCACGGGAGGCGCTCCTCGCCGCTATCAGCCGAGAGTGGGACGCGGATAAGCTCGACATTCTCGTGAACAACGCCGGCGTGGGCCTCTTCGCGCCGCTGGGTGCGATCACTGTCGATGACTTCGACACGACCTTCGCCGTCAACGTGCGCGGACCACTGCTCCTGACCCAGGCCCTGCTGCCGCATCTGACAGACGGTGCCCGCATCGTGAATATCTCGAGCTCCTTGAGCCGACACTCGAGTCCTGCAACCTCCATCTATGCTGCGTCGAAAAAGGCGCTGGAGGCTCTCACTCGCAGCCTCGCCCTGGAGCTCGGCCCTCGTGGGATCCGCGTCAACTCGATCGCCCCCGGACCCACAGCCACCGACTTCAACGGAGGGGCCATGCGAGACGACGAAACCATGCGGGACGCCCTCGGCCAGCAGACCGCGCTAGGCCGGGTCGGGCATCCAGAGGAGATTGCCGACGCCATCACTGCACTAGTCTCCGACAAACTCCGTTGGATGACAGGTGAGAGCATCGAAGTCTCCGGCGGAGTACTCATGTGAACGAAGCTGCGACCGAACACAGCGGTTTGGTCACCATGCCTGCGGACCCCGCTGCGGAGCAGCAACAGAACACAGCCAAAGAGCGGTGAACACCGCACCCCTGTCATGCCTGACGTTCGTCCGGACAGAGGATCCTTTGCTCGGACGACAACGCGTGAGGTCACCAGGAGCACCGATCCGATCCGGATGGGAAAACCTACTGCGCTCATTTCAACCCGACGCGTCGTGCCAGCCTCAAGAGGTACCCCTAATTCTGACGAAGGCGAGCTGGAACCGGCCCGGCAACAGACCGACGTTTCACGATGCTTAGGAACCCGCGAGTCTTCGTTTTGGAAACCGCTGGAATGCTCTAGAACGACAGGATTAGGTGGCTCCTTGTGCGTGTTGTGTCGCTGCTGGATTACTCACCGCATCGGGCACGGATCAATGGTCGCCGGAAGCGTTCCGCCGGTCGCCGGTCACCGCTGGAACTGGTGGCAACGTGCACAATGAGACCGACGATACGATGTCCGTCTCGATCACCTGGGGCTTAGCGGATCTAGTTGGACCCCGCATCCAGCTGCCCATTCCCGGTTCAGTATCGCGAAAGCACACTCGCTTCCCCATGCTCCTTTGAAGAAGATGTTCTCGTGGAAATACGCCTCCCTCCGCATTCCCACCCGGTCGAGAAGCAGGGCGGCGGGATGATTGAGGGCGTCGGTGACCGCGGTGATGCGGCGGAGGTGCAGTGTCCCGAAGGCGTAGCCGAGCAATCCCCGAACTGCCTCAAGGCCATAGCCGTTCCCCTGATGTTCGGGCGCGAGGGTGAAACCCACTTCGGCCATACTCGGTTCGGCGTCATCTACCTTCAATGCAAGGTCGCCAATGAGTGCGCCGCCCTCGTGCTCCTCGAGGGCGAACTGGTACCACTGCCCCGGCACGCCCGGCAGAGCGCCCTGCATCGAGTCGATAAGAGCTCGGCCCTGTTCGATGGTGTAATCACTCCAGCTTTGGTACCGCTCGACGTCGGGATGGGCTCGATATGCGGTGAAGGTCCCAGCGTCCGCCGCAACAAACGGGCGGACGCGAAGACGGGGTGTTTCGAAATGGACAGGGATGGACCCTGATCGAGAGCTCTGGTTGATGGTCATTCCATGTCTCTTCCTGTATGACGGTTGGCTTTGCTGGTAATTACGGCAGTGACTAAGGTGCCCCGGGATGAATGATGTACCGGCTTCATTTACACAGTACGGGTGGAAACCTCCCCGAACCCGGCGGTGGCCAGGTAGTCGATCCATCAACCGCCCCAAGCCAGGATGCCGCTGAGGGATCCCGAACCGTGTAGCTGAAGATCCTCATATGAGATTTGCAGTGGTGATTTTGAAGGCCGGAGAGGTGGCGGGAGGGCTGCTTTGTCACTGTTCGGTCTGGCTGGTGTTTCGGAGCTAGTAATCCTGGTGTGTTTTTGTGTTGGTGAGGACGACGATGAGGCCGATGCTGACGAGAGCTGCGGCTATCCAGGTGATTGACGTGATGCCTGTGGAATCAACGGTGATACTGCCGGTGAGGGCTCCGAGTGCTATAGCGGCGTTGAACACGGCAACATACAGCGATGATGCGGCTTCTGCTGTCCGTGGCGCGGATTTCAGGACCCAGGCCTGTAGGCAAACAGGTAGTGCGGCGTAGGAAAGACCCCAGGTGATGAGCAGGACTATTGCTGCAGCTTGCGAGCTTCCGTCGATGAGAGACAGAACTAGAAGGGACACTGCGAGCAAGCCGATGCTGCCCAAAAGTGGCCATCGTAGGTTGCGTGTGACAGTGCTGCCGGCGATGAAGTTACCGGCGATACCGGTGGCTCCGAAGACCAGTAGCAGCACGCTGACCATTGACGGGGCGACGCCGACGACTTGCTCGAGGTAGGGGGTGAGGTAGGTGTAGGCGAGGTAATGCCCCATCATCGTCAGGGCCGCGACGAGGATGACGACTCGCAATGACGGGCTGCGTAGCAGGGATGGGATGGCTGAGAGTTTCACGGTGTTCTGGGATGCCATGGAGGGCATGAGAGTCAGCACGGCGATGAGAGCGACAGCGCCTAGTACGGCGATGAGAAGGAACGCCATCCGCCAGTTCGTGGCCTGACCGATAGCTGTACCCAAGGGCACGCCGAGGACCGAGGCCACGGAGATTCCGCCGAGGACGACGGCGATCGCACGCCCGGCATGGCGGGGCGCGACGAGCCTTGCCCCGACCGCGGGCGTCGTGGCCCAGAACACTCCATGGGCGAAAGCGAGCAGCATCCTGGAGAACACCAGCACCAGGTAGTTCGGTGCGGCTGCCGAGGCAAGGTGCCCGATGACCAGGACAGCCAGAAGCCCGGCGAGTAACCAGCGCCGGTCCAGCCTTCCCAGCAACGATGTCAGTGGGACGGCTGTGGCGGCGGCGATCCCCCCGTATAGGGACACCAGCAGTCCTGCGGCACTGATGGATACCCCGACCCCGGTACCGATTGACGGCAGTAAGCCCACCGGTAGCAGCTCAGTGGTGACGAACAGGAATGTTCCAAATCCCAGGACCCATATGGCAAGCCAGGACCGCGTGTCCTCGTTTGTAGCTCCAGCGGTTGTCATGGTCATCTCGGTCGTGTGATCTGCGGTGTCGGCTCTTGGCTTCGGGGGGCTCACTGTGGGGTTCCTCTGGATGGGGTGTGGTCGGGGTGGTTGGCGAGGATGGTCTTGGCTACGTAGAGGGCGTTCATAGTGCGCGGGATACCGGCATAGGGGGTGATGTGGGTGAAGACTGCGATCAGCTCCGTCGGGGTGGCCCCTGCTTGGAGGGTCGCGGGGATGTGCGCTTCGAGTTGCGCTTCGCATCCGCCGAGGGCGGCGAGGACGGCGACGGTTACCAGTTGGCGAGTGCGTAGATCCAGTTCCGGGCGGGCGATGATCTCACCGAACGCGTACTCGATGATGGTGTGACCGAAGCGTTCATCCACCGGTGCCAGCGAGCCGACGACGGCGTCAGGGTCGATACCGATGCTGCGCATCACCTCGGCTCCGCGCAGCTCGCGTTCGCTTGCTTGATACGGTTCGCTCGCTGTTGTCATGGTGTGGTCTTCTCATAGGAGGGACGGGTGTCGGGCAGGGTCGATGCCGGGTACCGGGCGCCGCGGACACTGCCTGGGTCAAAAGCGGCAGTGAGGTCTTGGTTCTGCTCGGCGCTCAAGGCGATGGTGGCGGCGGCGAGGTTCTGTGCCAGGTAGTCCAGGCGTTTGGTGCCCGGGATGGGGATGACGTCGTTTCCTTGTGCTAGGACCCAGGCCAGTGCGACCTGTCCCGGGGTCGCATTGTGGTCGGCGGCTGTGGCTCGTATGGACTCCAGGAGGGTGAGGTTCGCCTCGAGGTTCCCGTCCGTGAAGCGGGGCATGAGCCGGCGGATGTCACCGGCCTGGAGGTCCTCGGTGGTGTTGATTCGGCCCGTGAGCATTCCGCGGCCCAGCGGGGAATACGCGACCAGACGGATGCCGAGTTCGCGTGCGGTAGCGAGCACACCGTGAGTGATCACGTCACGACTCCACAGGGAGAACTCGCTTTGCACCGCGGTGATCGGGTGGACACTGTTGGCGCGTCGAAGGATCGAGGAACCGACTTCCGAGAGCCCGATGTGCCGGATCTTTCCTTCCTGCACCAGCTCAGCCAGGGTACCGATGGTGTCCTCGATTGGGGTCACCTCGTCCAGCCTGTGCAGGTAGTACAGGTCAATGGTTTCCACGTTCAACCGCCGCAGACTGGCCTCACACGCCGTACGCGCATACCCCGGACTCGCGTCATGCCACCGACGATCCCCTTCCCGCCGGATACCGAACTTCGTAGCGATGAACGCACTGTCCCGATTCATCCTGATCGCGCGCCCGATGAGCTCCTCGTTATGGCCGTTCCCGTACATGTCCGCGGTATCCAGGACGTTCACCCCGGCGTTGAGAGCATGCTGGATCACGGAGATGGACTGGGCGTCATCAGTACGACCGTAGAACTCACTCATCCCCATACACCCCAGCCCGAGGGCGCCGACCTCGTCACCGAGCAAACGCCGCCCCAAACGCGCCGGCACCGGGATCTCAGACGGGATGAGGGTGTCTGCGGGGCTGGAAGCGGTAGATGTGATGGGGCCATGAGTTGGCATGTGTCGTGTCATGAGGATCCTTCGACGAAACGCAAGGGGGTCAAGACCCACCCTTCCGTCCGGACACGGCGACAACCAGTGCGCCTCACACCCGGGAAGTCGCATACCTGGGTGCAGCCCACCCCCTCAGCGTCATTACGGTGCAGTGATAGGTGCTGACACGATGGGTCTCATGTCCTCCACCGAGATCAGCACGTTCCTGCGCTCACGACGAGCCCGCGTGCAACCAACAGACATCGGCCTACCCGCAGGGACAGGAACCCGACGGACCGCAGGGCTACGCCGTGAGGAAGTCGCCGCCATCGCCGGCGTCAGCGTGGACTACTACACACGCCTCGAACAGGGCCGCGAACGAAACCCGGGCGACTCCGTCATCGAAGCCCTCGCCCGGACACTGCTGCTGAACCCGGAAGAACGCCAGCACCTCTTCCACCTCGCCGCGAACAACAGGACCCCGCAACAGGCTCATCTGTCATCGGCGGAGTGGGGTGTGCGCCCAACTGTCCTGCAGCTCTTGAACACCGTCGGGGCTTCTCCCGCCTACGTGCTGTCCAGAACCAACGATCTACTCGCCGCGAACCACGCCGCGACCCAGCTGCTCACCGGCATCGACCAATGGCCGGCACCCCGACGCAACACCATCCGCTACATCTTCCTGCACCCCGCGGCCAGAACCCTGTTCATCGAGTGGAACACCATCGCCCTCAACGCCGTCGCTCACCTACGCGCTGTGTCCGGGACCGCTCCCCGCGACCAGCACCTCGCCGAGCTCATTCAGGAGCTTGACACCAAAAGCGAAGATTTCTCCCGGATCTGGCGCCTCCACGACGTACGAACCCTCTCGACCGGTCGCAAAAAATTCGACCACCCCAAAGTCGGCGCCATGAACCTGAACTACGAAGTGCTCGATGTCTCCGGAGCCGATCAACGAGTCGTCATCTACCAGGCAGCACCAGGGTCTACCGACAATGACGCTATGCAACTACTCACAATGCTGCCCACCATCACGCACGCCACACGAGAAACAGCCAACCCGAACACGCGATCCAACTAAACCCGTTCACGGGCCCCGCCCTAAAAGACCACGAACGGCACAATACGAAATCAACGACCAGGTCTTCCTCGGACCGGCCTTACACATCACCGATACAACGACGAAACCCCAACGTACGTAGAAGGATCGGTCACCGGGACAGGAAGGGCTGCTGGGACTGTAAGAAAAACGGTGTGTGAGGGCCCGGCCTGA
>NZ_JBZCNG010000010.1:0-105056 GCF_058269195.1 Arthrobacter sp. TJ-240 | reverse complement strand
AGTCCTGCCGGCTACGGCAGCAATCGCCGCACCGCCCGCGGTTGACGCAGACTGCCGGGCTGAGATGGTGACGCGGGCGCCTGCGTTGTCCATCGAGTCGACACGCACCTTGATCCCGCTGGGCGTCGTGAAGGTCTGGCCTGCTTGCCAGGTGAGCGTTTTGTTGGCGTATCCGAAAAGTTTGCTGTTCGGTGTGAGGACGATTGAGGCGTTGCCGCTCCAGCCGAGGATGTCCTTCTTCGTGATCTTGACACCCCGGTTGCCCCCTATTGCAGTCGCCGCGTCGGTTCCGACGGGCGCCCGGAGTTCGAGGTAGTAGGTCTCGCCGCTGGCCGGGTCCGTGAACTTCACGGCACGATGTGAGGCCGCGCCGGCCCACGGCCGCAGGGTGACCGACTGCGACGACGCCAGACTGCCGAGGTTCCGGATCTCATCGCCGCGTCCGAAGCCGCCGTACTCCCAGAGGAACGCGTTGATCGACGGCAAGCTGATCTGGGCGTAGCCCATGAGGTCGGTGGTGTCGCTGTACTCGGAGGACCAGCAGGCAGGATCGGCCCACGATGCCCCGGAGCGCGCCACGTCGGTGCGCCCGTTGCTGCAGGCCAGGGAGTTGGCGTGGTGCAGTCCGAGCACGTGACCGAACTCGTGCGTCACGACGTTGTTGGTCAGCGCGGACGGGTAGGGCATGATGACGCGCCCGCTGGTGGCGCTGTCGGTGAAGCCGCCACCCAGGATGCCCCAGGAGCCGTTGTAGTTGAGGTCAGCATGCGGCACGAAGACGACGAGGGACTCGTAGGCCCGGTACTGCCAGTTCAGCTCCTTCGTGACGGTTGCCATGATAGTGCCGTAGGAGTCAGTGATCTTCGCCTTGGAGACGTGGCGGATCTCGTCGACGTTCGTCATGGACAGTCGCCCGCCTGACGTGGAGTTCCAGTACTTGTGGGCGCTGATGATCGAGTTGCGTGCGGCCGTCATGTTGATCGCATTGGTGTCTGCAACTGTCTTCCCCGACAGTTGCACGGTGACCAGGGTGACCTTGAAGGTGCCGGACCGTGGCGCCATTGCTGCCATGCCTGCACCGTCATCGACGCTGAGGGGCGATGCGGCCTTCAGTGGGGCGGCAGGCTCGGCGTAGTGCTCGCCGTAGCGGGCATTGGAGTCGGGGTCCGCGAGAGGGTTCCACGTCAGGTCGGGCACGAAGGATGTGACCTCGTCCTGCGCGGGCGCCGTGGCGACCGGCGCGGGTTCGCTCGCCGGGGGATCCGCCGGCAGCGTTGCGGGGTCCGTTGGAACGGGGGCCACGGGGGAGGTGGGGGAAGCCGGCGAAGGCGGTGGGATAGGCGGAGTGGACGGGACAGCCGGAGCGGCTGTCGCGGAGGGGGCCGGGGCGGTGGCCGACGGTGTCGGCAGGACGTCGTCGGCAATTGCGGGAACCGCGCTGCCCACGAGACCGAAGGACAGTAGGGCGGCGCAGGCAAGTCGCGCAGGGAAGGGCAGTGTCACGGGTTTCTCCAGCAGAATCCGGGCGTCAGCCAGCTAAGTGAAATCCCGAGAAGACTACTGAGATGTGACTTGAGTGACTAACGATTCGCATGTGACTGCGGAATCTTAGGTAAAACCTGCGCCTTAGCCGGGGATGCATTCGGCGTGTCGCTGCCGTACGGGGCGGGAGCGGGTGTAGTTCCGAGTAGCCGAAGTGTTGTCCACAGGTGGCCAGCACTCTGGTCGGGCCGGGTCTCCTTCAGTAGGGTGAGGCCGAGCAGGGGCTACCGAGGGACCGCCACCGCGCAGACGGCGGACCAACCTATGGGGGACGTCGATGGATGCTGTGGGCATGGTCGAGGGCGAGGTGCGCGAACTCATCCGTCGGCGCGGTCTAGACCCGGCCTTGCAGATCGCCGAGGTCCAGCACCTGGTCGACGACGCCGTGGCGGACTATGAGGAGCGTTCCGTCCTCGGAATCCTTCCTCCGCTCGGCAGGCTCGAAGTCGCACGCAGACAGATCTACGACGCCGTCGCCGGCTTCGGCGCCCTCCAGCCTCTCCTCGATGATCCGACCATCGAGGAGATCTGGATCAACGCCCCCTCCGAGGTGTACATCGCGCGGGACGGCGAATCCGAACTCACGGCGCTCTCACTCACCGATCAGCAGGTCCGCGACCTCGTCGAGAAGATGCTCAAGTCCTCCGGACGCCGCCTGGACCTTTCCTCACCTTTCGTCGATGCGTCGCTCCCGGACGGCTCCCGCCTGCACGTGGTGATCCCGGACGTTACCCGCAGGCACTGGTCCGTGAACATCCGTAAGTTCATCGCGCGCGCGTCCCGCCTCGAGCACCTCGTGGAACTGGGGACGCTCAGTCCGCAGGCTGCCCGGTTTCTCGGCACGGCGGTGGCGAGCGGGCTGAACATCCTGGTGTCCGGGGCCACGCAGGCCGGGAAGACGACGCTGCTCAATTGCCTCGGTGCGTCGATCGGGCCCCGCGAGCGCGTCATCACGGTCGAGGAGATCTTCGAACTGCAGCTACCGCTCCGCGACGTCGTAGGTCTGCAGTGCCGGCAGCCCAACCTGGAGGGCACGGGGGAGATCCCGCTGCGACGCCTCGTCAAGGAGGCCCTGCGCATGCGCCCGGACCGCCTGATCGTCGGCGAGGTCCGCGAGGCCGAAAGCCTGGACATGCTCATCGCGCTGAACAGCGGATTGCCCGGCATGTGCAGCGTGCATGCCAACAGCGCTCACGACGCCGTCATGAAGATCTGCACCCTGCCGCTCCTGGCCGGAGAGAACATCTCGAGCAGTTTCGTGGTGCCGACCGTCGCCTCCTGCATCGACCTCGTGGTGCACTGCGCGCGGCTCCCGGGCGGCCAGCGAAGGGTCATGGAGATCATGGCTCTCGGGCGCCGGGTCGAGAACGGCGTCATCGAGTCGTCCTCTGTCTTCCGACGCGTCGACGGATTTCTGCAGGTCACCGCCAGCGGAATGCCTGCGGAGGAGAAGTTCGCCGCTGCGGGTGTCGACGTATCCGCCCTGCTCGGAGCCCGCGCATGAACACCGCCGTCGGCGTAGCCCTCGGCGCCGGACTGTTCCTCCTGTGGTGGTCCTGCTGGGAGCGTCCGGTGACGGAACGCAGGGGGCCACAGCGACGGCGGCTGCTCGACGACCTCCTCCTGCGCGCCGGCGTGGAACGCGTCTCGGCGAACGGGCTCCTCGCCTCCTGTATGGCGGTGGGCGTGGTCGTTCTGCTGATCGGTTTCGTGCTGACCGGATCCGTCCCGATCGCGCTGTGTTTCGCGCTGTTCGGCGGCTTCCTCCCGTTCTCGATCGTCAGGTGGCGCGCGGCCAGGCGCACCGCCTCCCTGCGCGAACTCTGGCCCGACGTCGTCGATCACCTCCGATCCGCCATCCGTGCGGGCCTGTCCCTGCCGGAGGCACTCATCCAGCTCGGGGAGAAGGGGCCGGTCGAACTGCGGGCCGCCTTCCAGTCGTTCGGGGCGGACTACCGCGGCGGCGGGCGCTTCGACGACGCGCTCAACCGGCTCAAGGAGCGGCTGGCGGATCCCGTCGCCGACCGCATCGTCGAGGCGCTCCGGATGACGCGGGAGGTCGGCGGTTCCGACCTCGGCCGGCTGCTCGGGACGCTGTCCGAGTTCCTGCGCGATGCCGCCCGGACGCGCAGTGAGCTCGAGGCGCGGCAGTCCTGGACGGTCAATGCCGCCCGCCTCGCCGTCGCTGCTCCCTGGATCGTCCTGCTGCTCCTGTCGACCCGCCCCGAAGCCGTCCGTGCGTACAACTCTGCGGCCGGGGCAGCGGTGCTGCTCGGCGGGCTGCTGGTCTCCGTGGTCTGCTATCGCATCATGCTGCGCATCGGCGCGCTGCCCGAGGACGAGAGGGTCCTCCGGTGAACCCCGTCGTCGCCCTGGCCGCCCTCGCCGGGCTCCTCCTCGGCGTAGGGCTGTGGCTGGTCGCCGTGCGGTTGCCCGTCATGCGGCCGGTCACCCTGACACAGCGGATCGCTCCGCAGCTGCGCGCAGTCGACGTCCGGTCCAGGCTGCTCACCGAGACCCCGGTCAACGTCACGCCATTCGGCCCGCTCGAACGCATCCTCCGACCACTCCTGGCGGACGCCGTGTCATGGTCGCACCGCTTCAACCCCGCGGCGGCGACCCTCGCCCGCAGACTCGCCCAGGCCGGCCGCGGGCAGACGACGACGGACTTCCGCGCCCAGCAGCTGCTCTGGGCCGCCGGAGGACTCGCCGGATCGACCCTCGTCATGGTGCTCCTGGCGGCCTCCGGCTCGGCCAACCTGCCGCTGGCCGTCGTCCTCGTCCTGGGCTGCGCCGTCCTCGGGTTCGTCGGGCGCGACTACCTCCTGTCCATGGACATCAGGCGCCGGGAGGCCCGCATGCTGGCGGAGTTCCCGAGCCTCGCCGAACTCATGGCGCTCGCCGTGTCGGCCGGCGAGAGCACCACAGGTGCGCTCGAACGCATCTGCAGGACGGCGCGGGGTGAGCTCGCGGGCGAGTTCGGTCTCGTCCTGGCTGCCACCCGCGCCGGCAGACCCCTGGTGGACGCGCTGCAGGAGTTCTCGAACCGGACACGGCTGGCCCCGCTGGCCCGGTTCGTCGACGGCATCACCGTCGCCGTCCAGCGAGGGACGCCGCTCGCGGATGTCCTGCGCGCCCAGGCGCAGGACGTCCGTGACCTGGCCAAGCGGGAGCTGATGGAGTCGGCGGGCAAGAAGGAGATCGCCATGATGGTCCCGCTGGTCTTCGGCGTCCTTCCGCTGACCGTCCTCTTCGCCGTCTATCCCGGAATCGCCCTCATCAATCTCGGTTTCTGATCACGCGCGGCACGAAAGCATCATCACGACAGAGCACCACGACAAGGCATCACTCGACGAGGACACCCCATGAGAATCCTGACCGCAGTACAGCGCATCATCCTGCTCCTCCTCGCTTCGCTGGCGGCCTCAGCCTCGGCGGCGCCGCCGACACGGGTGGCGCCGGCCGACGACCACGAACGCGGGGACGTGCCCGGCTGGGTGATGATCACGCTCATGTCCGCGGTCCTCGTCGCGGCGCTGCTCGCGATCGCAGGGCCCGCCCTCGAAGGCCTGTTCAACCAGGCGATCGATCAGGTCTCGCCCTAGGTGCCGGCCCACGCAGCAGGACCTCCGTGCGGTCGGCGGCGAGGGCGCCGTCGCGACGGTGAGCGCGGTGCCGCCGTCGTCGACTTCGCCCTGGTCGGTGGACTCCTGACGGTGATCTTCATAGCCATCGTCCAGCTGACGCTCGTCCTCCATGTACGCAACACCCTCATCGACGCCGCCGCGTCGGGCGCCCGTTACGGGACGCTCGCCGACCGGAACCCCCAGGACGCGGTGGCGCGCACCGAGGAGCTGATCCGCGGTTCATTGGCCGATTCCTACGGTTCCGACGTCGCCGTCGGAGAGAGCACGACAGGCGGGGTCAGGACGCTCGAGGTCGTGGTCCGCGCGCCCCTGCCGGTCATCGGCCTCATCGGCCCTGCCGGCGTGATTGAGGTGCGCGGCCATGCGGCCCTGCCCTCGTGAGGCGGGCGCCGACCGCGGGACCGGGTGCGGCCGGACCGGCGCTACCCGGCGCGCACCCCGGCCACGCATGGACGCGCGTCGCCGCCGGTGGGACGAGCGCGGCAGTGCGGTCGTGGAGTTCGTGTTCCTGGGCGTCCTGCTGCTGGTGCCGGTCGTCTACCTCGTCCTGACCGTGGGCCGGCTGCAGGGCGGGTCGTTCGCCGTCGTCGGTGCAGCCGACCAGGCCGCGAAGGTGTACGTGGACGCGCCGACGCCACAGGACGCCGATGCCCGGGCACGGGAGGCCGTGCGCGTTGCGCTCGCCGATTTCGGGTTCTCCGAGGACCAGGCCGCCGTGGACATCGCCTGCAGCGCCGCGTGCCTCGCACCGGGCTCGACGGTGACCGTCGTCGTCCGCCTCGACGTCCCGCTCCCGCTGATCCCCGCCATCGCGGGGACGCACGCCTCCGCCGCGACCGTGGACGCAGCAGCGACGCAGCTCGTCGAGCGGTTCGGGTGAGAGCCGTGGAAACTCGGTCCGCGGCGCACCCCGATCGCGGGGAGGACGGGCAGGTCGGTGTCCTGGTCATCGGCTACCTCCTCGTCTCGCTGCTGGTCGTGACCGTCGTGCTGGCCGTCTCGTCCGTATATATAGAGCACAAGAAACTGCTGTCGGCAGCCGACGGGGCCGCGTTGTCGGCCGCCGACGACTACAGCATCGACGTCGGCGCCGGTGGGGGCGCGACACCGCGGCCGGTGCTGCGGGACTCCGGTGTCGAGCAGTCGGCCGGGGGCTATCTCGCCGCGACCGGGGCCGGGGCGCGTTTCGCGCAGCTCACCATCGACCCGGCGACGGGTGCCCCCGACGGACGTACGGCACGGGTGGTCCTCACCGCCGTCGTGCGTCCGCCCATCGTCAACTTCCTCGTCCCGGGCGGGATCCCCATCGTCGCCCGTGCCGACGCCCGCGCCGAACTGACTCGCTGACGCGCCCGGCCGGCCGTGTCCGGCAGCTGCATCGCGGGCGCACCCCTGCCCTCGCGGCGTGCCGGAACGGATGACGTAGGCTGGAAGGACCATGGCAGCCACTGATTTTCCCGCAGAGATCCGCGCCCTCCGCGCCAAGTACACGTCCATCGAGCAGGTCTCCGATGTCGAGGGGATCCGCAAGGACATCGACGAACTCAGCGAGGAAGCAGGTGCCCCGGACCTCTGGGACGATCCCGCCGCAGCGCAGAAGGTCACCTCGAAGCTGTCCTACCGGCAGTCCGCCCTCGAACGTCTCGAGACGCTCGAGAGTCGCATCGACGACCTCGAGGTCCTCGTGGAGCTCGCGCAGGACGAAGGTGACGAGGACTCCCTCGCCGAGGCCGAGAAGGAACTCGTCTCCCTGAGCAGGTCCCTCGACGACCTGGAGATTGTCACGCTGCTGGCCGGCGAATGGGACGAGCGCGAGGCCGTGGTGACCATCCGTTCGGGCGCCGGGGGAGTGGACGCCGCCGACTTCGCGGAGATGCTCCTGCGCATGTACCTGCGCTGGGCCGAGCGCCACGGCTACCCGACGCAGGTCCTCGACACCTCCTACGCCGAGGAGGCGGGCCTGAAGTCGGCGACGTTCGAGGTCAAGGCGCCCTACGCTTTCGGTACCCTCTCGGTCGAGGCCGGGACGCACCGTCTCGTGCGCATCAGCCCGTTCGACAACCAGGGCCGCCGGCAGACGTCCTTCGCCGCCGTCGAGGTCATCCCGCTCATCGAGCAGACGGACGTCATCGAGGTGCCGGACAACGAGATCCGCGTCGACGTATTCCGCTCGTCCGGTCCCGGCGGCCAGTCGGTCAACACCACGGACTCCGCCGTGCGGCTGACCCACCTCCCCACGGGCACTGTCGTCTCCATGCAGAACGAGAAGTCGCAGATCCAGAACCGCGCCGCCGCGATGCGCGTCCTCCAGTCCAGGCTCCTGCTGCTGAAGAAGGAGCAGGAGGATGCGGAGAAGAAGGCGTTCGCCGGGGACGTCAAGGCGTCCTGGGGCGACCAGATGCGCTCCTACGTGCTGAACCCGTACCAGATGGTCAAGGACCTCCGGACCAATCACGAGGTCGGCAACACCTCGGCCGTGTTCGACGGCGAGATCGACGACTTCATCGACGCGGGTATCCGCTGGCGCACCAACAACCGGAACGACGCCGCGTAGTCGCTACGCGAAAACAGGGCTCGACCACCTGTTTTCACCGCAACCTCTTGCATGCGACACACCGGGGCGGTAATGGGCGCTACGTGATGCCCTCGCTATAGTCGAGGAGCCGCGGCTTCCTTCCCCCAGCCAATGCCCGTGCCCGGCGCATCAGGGCGCTTAAGTGGTCATGATCCGATTCGACAACGTCACGAAGACCTACGACCAGCAGTCCCACCCTGCCCTGGACGCGGTCTCACTCGACATCGACCGCGGCGAGTTCGTCTTCCTCGTCGGCGCCTCGGGATCCGGGAAGTCGACGTTCATCCGGCTGGTCCTCAAGGAGGACCGGGTGTCGCGCGGAGCCGTGTACGTCGCGGGCCAGAACGTCGCCAACATCCCCAGCTGGCGCGTGCCCCGTCTCCGCCGCGGCATCGGCGTCGTGTTCCAGGACTTCCGCCTGCTGCCCAACAAGACGGTCTTCGCGAACGTGGCGTTCGCGATGCAGGTCATCGGCAGGAGCCGCGCCGTCATCCGCGAGACCGTCCCCGACGTCCTCGCGACCGTGGGCCTCGAGGGCAAGAACAACCGCATGCCGCACGAACTCTCCGGCGGCGAGCAGCAGCGCGTCGCGATCGCGCGTGCCATCGTCAACCGTCCCGGCATCCTGCTGGCCGACGAGCCCACGGGCAACCTGGATCCGACGACGTCCATGGGCATCATGAAGGTCCTCGACCGGATCAACCAGAACGGCACCACGGTGGTCATGGCCACGCACGACGACGACATCGTGAACACGATGCGCAAGCGCGTCGTCGAGCTCCGCAGCGGGTCCGTGGTGCGCGACGATGCCCAGGGCATCTACGTGGGCGACGCGGGGTCCGACGTCGCGGTGGGGGCCGAATGAGGCTCGCGTTCATCCTGTCCGAGATCGGCTCCGGCATCCGCCGGAACCTGTCCATGGTCACGTCCGTGATCCTCGTGACCTTCATCTCCCTGACCTTCGTCGGTGCCGCCGGGCTGTTCCAGCTGCAGATCGGCCAGATGAAGGGCTACTGGTATGACCGCGTCCAGGTCACGATCTACCTCTGCGTCGGCAACTCCTCGGAGGCGAGCTGTGCCACCGGCCCGGTGACGGAGGACCAGCGCGCCGCGATCCAGGCGAAGCTGGAATCCGAGCAGTTCGCCCCGTACGTCGACACCGTCACGTACGAATCGCAGGAGGAGGCGCTCGGCCACTTCCGCGACCAGTTCGCCAACTCGCCGATCGTCGACTCCGTCACCGCGGAGCAGCTCCCCGAGTCCTTCCGCGTGAGTCTCGTGGACGCGGAGAAGTACGAGGTCATCGACGAGGCCTTCTCCTCGGAGCCGGGCGTCGACGCCGTCAGCGACCAGCGCGACTTCCTCGAGGCGATCTTCCGCTACATGAACTGGGCGTCCGTCGTCGCGCTCGTGATCGCGGGCATCATGACGTTCTGCGCCATCCTGCTCATCGCGACCACCATCCGCCTGTCCGCGTTCAGCCGCCGCCGCGAGACCGGCATCATGCGCCTCGTCGGGGCCTCGAAGGCGGTCATCCAGCTGCCGTTCGTCCTGGAGGGCGTCATCGCGGCCGTGATCGGCGCGGTCCTCGCCTCGGCGACCCTCTGGGGCGCGTCCCGGTTCCTGATCGACGGCTGGCTCGTGAAGACCTTCCCGCAGACGGCGTTCATCTCGTCCCAGCAGGTCCTGATCCTCGTCCCCGCACTCATCCTGCTCGGGGCCGTCCTCGCGGGGCTCTCATCCCTGCTCACCCTCCGACGATACGTAAAGGTCTAGCATCATGCCGCACAGCGCCAGGGGATACGTGCGCCCATCAGGATCCTCCTGGTGGGCCCGGCAGGACAGGAGGGCCTTCGTGGTCCGCGCGACGGCGGGCAGCTCCATCGCCCTGGTCGTCGCGCTCGCCCTCGGTTCGACGCCGGTCGTGGCCGACGAACTCGACGACCGCAAGAGTGCCCTCGAGAAAGAGATCACCGAGGTGCAGCAGTCGATGGAGTACCTCGACTCCGACATCGCCGAGACCATCGGGACCCTGAGGACCTACCAGGGCCGGCTCCCCGCCGCCCAGCAGGCACTCGCCGACGCCCAGGGCAAGGTCGAGACCGCCGCCGGCGAGGCCGAGGCACTGGCGGTCCGCGTCGAGCTGGCGCAGGAGACGAAGAACAAGATCTCCGACGAACTCCGCGCCAACCAGCAGGAGATGGACAAGACCCGCGAGGTCATCGGTCAGATCGCGACCGAGGCGTACAAGAACGGCGGGATCCCCACCAACGTGTCCCTGCTGATGGGCGCCGACGACGTCGAGAACTTCACAGAGTCCATGGACCTCGTGGACCAGGCCCTGCGCAGCCAGAACGCCGCCATGGAACGCCTCTCGGAGCAGAACGCCACGAATGCCAACAGCCAGGCGCGCCTCGTCGCGGTGGAGGCGGAGATCTCGAAGCTGAAGGACAAGGCCGACGCCGCCCTCGCGGCGGAGCAGTCGGCCCGGGACGCGGCCGCCGCCGAGAAGGGGAAGGTGGACCGGCTCGTCGCGGACACCTCGGCACTGTCCGGCAAGCTCCAGGCGCAGAAGCCGGTCATCGAGGCGAAGCTGGCAAGCGTGGAGAAGGCCCAGCAGCAGGTCAACGCCGATCTCGCCGAACGCCAGCGCCGCCAGATCGAGGAGGCCCGCAAGGCGGAGGAGGCACGGCAGAAGGCCGAGCAGGAGCGCCTGCGGGCCGAGGCCGAAGCCGCCGCCGCTGCGGAGCAGGCCCGGCTCCAGGCCGAGGCGGAGGCTGCCGCGGCAGCCGAGACGGCGCGCCGGGCCGCCGAGGCGGAGGCCGCCAACCGGCCGGCCCCGGCCCCGGTCCAGCCGCAGGTGGTCGCGCCGGTCGCACCCGTCATCCCGGTGGCGCCCGTGCCGGCTCCGTCAGGTCCCGACTCCTTCGGCCTCAGGGCGCCTGTCAACGCCCCGATCAGCTCGGGCTTCGGGTTCCGCCCCACGCCGGTCGGCACCATCGACTTCAACGGCACGGGCGGATACATGCACACCGGGATCGACTACGGCGTGGGCTGCGGCACGCCCCTCTACGCCCCCGCGGCCGGGGAGGTCTGGTACGCGGACTCCGACGCCCTGCCGGGCGCCGGGAACAGGATCGTCCTCAACCACGGTGTGGTCGGCGGCAACGCCCTCGCGACCAACTTCTACCACCTGACGAGCTACCTGGTGTCGCCCGGCCAGCGCGTGAGCGCCGGCCAGCTGATCGGCTACACCGGGACCACGGGCAACTCGACCGGCTGCCACCTGCACTTCGAGACGATGCTCAACGGCGCCCTCGTGGACCCGATCGGTTTGTTCTAGGTCGTAGGATGGAAGGCACTGTCCACCCGCGGACCGCCGTCCGCAGCAGTGTCGTACGAAGGAGAGTCGCCGTGCCGAAGGAAAGTGGCCGGAAAGTCGTGGCCACCAATCGGAAGGCCTTTCACGACTACGCCGTGCTCGACACGTACGAGGCGGGCATCGCGCTCATGGGCACCGAGGTGAAATCCCTGCGCGCCGGACGCGCCTCGCTGATCGACGGCTACGCCGTCTTCTACGGTGACGAACTGTGGCTCGAGGGCATCCACATCTCCGAGTACTCGCAGGGCAGCTGGACCAACCACGCCGCCCGTCGCCGCAGGAAGCTGCTCCTGCACCGCGAGGAACTCACCAAGATCTCGCAGAAGATCCGCGAGTCGGGCTTCACCCTCGTCCCCCTGCAGCTCTATTTCCTGAACGGACGGGCCAAGGTGGAGATCGCCGTGGCCCGCGGCAAGCGGGACTACGACAAGCGCCAGACCCTGCGGGAGAAGCAGGACAACAGGGAGGCGCTGCGCGCCATGCGCGAGAAGAACCTCGGCGCGTGAGCGACGTCTTCTGGGAAGCCCAGGAGGACGAGGAGCCCGAGATCTCCGAACTGGCCTACCGGCGGCCGTGGTGGGTCACCGTCGGGGCGCTCGTCGACCTGATCATCCTGCTCGCAGTGGTGCCGGTCGGGATCCTCTCGCTCATCCCGTTCGTCTTCCTCGTGTACGTGTTCTTCGCGCAGCTCCTCGTCTGGATCTCGCCCGTGCTGCTGGTGCTCAACATCGCCATCTTCTGGTGGAGCTTCCGCCGCAAGCAGGCGGCGACCACGGCACTGGCCGCCCTCGGCATCGCCTTCGTCACGCTGGCCTTCGTCGTCGTGCGCCTCTGGCAGTCGCCCGTCGTCGTCCTGGGGCTCACGCTGGCCGCTAGGCCGCCTTCGTTCTCCCACGGCGAAGCCTTCCCGGACAGCCCGGTAGGTGCGGTAGACTTCTGGAGTCGGACGGGCCGGTGGGCCTCCCGACACAGGGATCACTTGATAACTGAACATGGGGATGACAGGTTTCGACGATGTTAGTCGCGACAGGGGAAGCGGGCCGAGGATACAGGGTTATCTCGTAAACGCTCCTTGTAAAACAATAAGTGCCGAACAAAAGCGCACTGACTTCGCTCTCGCTGCCTAAGCAGCCTGACTAGTCCGTCAGCCCGGGTTTGCTCTCGCCCCGGATCCTGGCGTCATTTAGAGGGCCACTGCTCCCGATCCTCGTTGTAGGGATCGGGGGGACTCTTATACAACTGGGCTTGGCAGCCACTCGTTCGCACGATGGCTGAAGCCGAGAAAAACCGACGCGAACTGCGCCCGGAGAAGCCCTGACAACACTGCATCGGACGCGGGTTCAATTCCCGCCATCTCCACCACCGACGAAGCGCTCCACCGGTATCCGGCGGGGCGCTTCGTCGTTCCCAGGTGATGCCCAGCTAGCCTTGTTGCTCCTTGAAGAGGAGGCTTACCCTTGGACCGACCACGACTTCCAGGAGTTGCACGATGAAGCGTACCGTCGCGGAGTTGCTGACCGCACTGGTCTGTGCCCTGATCGTGGTCGGCGGTTTCATCACGTCCCCGGCAAGCCACGCGGCAACACCGATCGACGCCCGCTACGCGGCTCTTGGAGGGGCGAGCGGGCGTCTCGGCTCTGCGACGGGTCCGGAGACCTGTGGGCTCCGCGGAGGCGGCTGCTACCGCAACTACGAGGGCGGGGCGATCACCTGGTCGCCAGCGACCGGGGCTCACCCGACGTGGGGCGCGATCCGCGGGACCTGGCGCGCCTTCGGCTCGGAGAACGGCAAGCTCGGCTACCCGACGTCGAACGAGGTCTGCGGCCTGCGGGGGCGGGGCTGCTACCAGAACTACCAGGGCGGCGCGATCATCTGGTCGCCCACGACCGGCGCGCGCAGCTCGGTCGGCGCGATCAGGAGGGCGTGGGCGACCACCGGCTTCGAGAACGGCGCCCTGGGCTATCCGGTGTCGAACGAGGCATGTTCGGGCGGTACATGCAGCCAGAAGCACCAGCGCGGTTCGATCTCGTGGTCCTCCACGGGCGGGACGAGGATAGCCCGCGACATCGACGTCGCATCGTCCTCGGTGGTGGTCGTCAACAAGAAACGTGCGCTGAATCCCGCACGCTACACCCCCGGTTCCCTCGTGGGGGTGGAGGGTTCCTTGCTGCGCAGCGATGCGGCGCAGCAGTTCAGCCGGCTGCTCGCCGATGCGAGGGCCGGAGGGGTCGCGATGGTACCGGTCAGTGGTTACCGGTCCTACGACACACAGGCCTCCCTCTATGCTTCCTACGTCAACCAGTACGGCCGGGCGACGGCGGACCTCATCTCGGCGCGTCCCGGGTACAGCGAACACCAGACCGGCCTCGCCATCGACATCGGCAACGCCAACGGAACGTGTGGCCTCCAGGAATGCTTTGCGACAACCCCCGCGGGAGCATGGGCGGCGCAGAACGCCTGGCGCTACGGATTCATCATCCGCTACCCGCAGGGCCGGACCTCGATTACCGGCTATGCCTATGAACCATGGCATCTGCGTTACGTCGGCACGACGATCTCGGCGGAGATGCGTACCCACGCCATACCTACCCTGGAGCAGTACATGAGCCTCCCTGCCGCCCCGTCCTACTGAGGAGATACCCGGCAGGTACCGACGAGCGGAACTACACTGAGGCCATGAGCTGGACCGACCGGCCGCCGTCGTGGCTCCCGCCACTGCCGCCGCCCCACAGGGGACGTGCTCTGATCGTGCTCGGCTGGATCCTCGTGGGCGGGACGTTCATCTACATCTTCGTCATGAGCTACCTCGGCGGCACGCACACCCTGCTCACGCTGGTGCCGCTCCTGCTCGGCCTCCTGTGCCTCATCGTCGGCCTGCTGCGGCGGGACACCCGCCCGCGGTAGCGTGTTGCCGCACCAGTTAGTTACACGATAAAAATAAGCAATGACCTTCGAACCCCTCCACCTCTCCCGCGGAGGCACCAGCGTGGTGCTCGAGCCCCATCCGCACGGACTACCGGCCCTCACGTACTGGGGCCCAGACCTCGGTGACGCAGGGGACCTCGCGGCCCTCGCTGCGGCCCAGCAGCCGCAGCGCGTCTCCGGTGGCATCGACGTGCCGGCGCGCCTCACCCTCGTGCCCCTCGAATCCGCAGGCTGGCAGGGCACGCCCGGCCTGACCGGGGACCGCTCGGGATCCCGCCTCCATCCGCGGTTCACCGTGGTCTCGGTCGACTGCCCGCCCGGGTCCGCGGCCGCGGTCGTCGAGGCGCGCGACGACGACGCCGGGCTCGCGCTGACCGCCCACCTGGGCCTCTCGGCGTCGGGCCTGCTCACGCAGCGCCTGGTGCTCACCAACATGGGTGACGACGACTACGAGGTGCGCTCGCTCCACCTCTTCTTCCCGCTCCACCACACGGCCGCCGAGGTGCTGGACACCACCGGCCGCCACCTCCGCGAGCGGTCCCCCCAGCGGCACGCCCTGACCGCGGGCACCTATGCGCGGATGAGCCGGCGCGGCCGTCCCGGGGCGGATGCCACCGTGCTGCTCGCGGCGGGCGCCGCCGGCTTCGGTTTCGAGCACGGCCACGTGCAGGGCGTGCACCTGGCGTGGAGCGGCAACCAGCAGGTTCTCGTGGAGAAGACCCCGGCGGGTGCTGCGTTCCTCGCGGCGGGCGAGGTGCTCTCGCCCCGCGAGGTCGTACTCGCGCCGGGGGAGAGCTACGCCACGCCGGAAGCCGTCGGCTCCTGGGGTGAAGGGCTCAACGAACTCTCGGGACGCTTCCACCGGGACCTCCGCGCGAGGACGTCGCATCCGCAGCGGCCGCGCCCCGTGACCCTCAACACCTGGGAGGCCGTGTACTTCGACCTGGATCTCCCACGCCTGCTGGCGCTCGCCGACCGGGCGGCGTCCCTCGGCGTCGAACGGTTCGTCCTCGACGACGGCTGGTTCCGGGGACGGCGGGACGACACGTCGAGCCTCGGCGACTGGTACGTGGACGAGACCGTCTGGCCGGACGGCCTGGCGCCGATCATCGACCACGTGCGCGGGCTGGGCATGGAATTCGGGCTCTGGTTCGAACCCGAGATGGTCAACCCCGACTCCGACCTCGCGCGGGCCCATCCGGAGTGGATCCTGCAGCCCGAGGGGCGGCTGCCCCTGCCGGGCCGGCAGCAGCAGGTGCTCAACCTCGGGAATCCGGACGCCTACGCGTACATCCTCGAACGCCTCGACGACATCCTGACCGCCAACGACATCGCCTATGTGAAGTGGGACCACAACCGGGACCTGCTCGAGGCCGCCGATGCGCGCACCGGGCAGGCCGCCGTGCACCGGCACGTGCTGGCGCTCTACCGGCTGCTCGACGAGCTGCGGCAGCGCCACCCCGGTCTCGAGATCGAGAGCTGCGCCTCCGGTGGGGCGCGCGTGGACCTCGGCATCCTCGCCCGGACGGACCGCATCTGGACGAGCGACTGCATCGACCCGATCGAGCGGCTCGTCAACCAGAAGTACACAGGCCTCGTGGTGCCTCCCGAGCTCATGGGGATGCACGTCGGCGGGCCGGTCTCGCACTCGACCGGCAGGGCGCACACCCTGCCCTTCCGCGCCGGCACGGCCGTCTTCGGGCACTACGGCATCGAGTGGGACATCTCTGCTCTCACCGACGAGGAGTACGCGGTCCTCGGCCGGTACGTGGAGCTGCACCGGTCGTGGCGCCGGGACCTGCACCGCGGCACCGTGCTGCACGCGGACCTCACCGATCCGGCGATGGACCTGCGGGGCGTGGTGTCGGACGACCGCCGCCGGGCGCTCTTCGGCTATTCGCTGACGGCCTCGAGCGCGAGCTACCCGCCCGGCCCCCTGACGTTCCCCGGCCTCGAGCCGGACACGCTGTACACGGTGCGGCCGGCCGTCCCTGAGGAGGGGCACCCCGGCAACGGGCAGTCGCCGCTCGGCTGGCTGCAGGCGGCCCTCGACGGCGCGCCGCTCCGGCTGTCCGGCCGGGTCCTGGCCCAGGCAGGGCTCCAGGCGCCCGTGCTGCTGCCCGGGCAGACGCTGCTGATCGAGTTCCACGCCGCCGACTGAGGGCCCGCGGTCGGGCTCGGCAGGAGAGCCGGGTGCCCGCCGTGGCTGCCCGGTCAGGCGGTGAGGGTGCTGCCGTACAGGGACAGGAGAGCGTCCAGGCCGCCGTCACGCATGGCCCGGCGCTGGCGCTCGGCGCCCGTGCCGCGGTCCGCCGCGGCCGCCAGCCCTTCCCGGACCTGCCCGGTGTCGCCCTCGGCCTCGAGGGCGGCTCCGACGTGGTCGAGGAAGGCCTCGAGGTGCTGCCGCGCGGGCACGGGTTCCGCCGTGGCGAGATCCACGAGATGGTGCTCCATGCCGTCCCGTGCGCCCTGCCAGAGCGCGGCGTCGAGCAGCTCCGGGTCCGGCACGAGGGGCGCGGAGTCCTGCTCGGCGTCGTGCAGGGCGGTGACGACGAGCGCCCGCGTCAGCGCCCCGAGGAGCACGGCGTCCCCGGCCTCGAGCTGCACGTCGCAGGCCCTAAGTTCCAGGGTCGGGTACCGGTCGGAGAGCCGTGCCACCCAGGTCAGCACCCCGCGGTCGAGGATCGCACCCGTGGCACTGAGGGCCATGATGCGTCGCTCGTAGTCGGCGGCGTCGGCGAACCAGGGCGCCACGCCCTGGACCGCCCACCGCCGGTAGTGGATGACCCGCCAGCTGCCGAAGCCGCTGTCCCGACCGAGCCAGTACGGCGAGTTCACCCCGAGGGCGGCCAGCAGCGGGATCCAGGGCCGGATCCGGTTCAGGGCCTGGACCCCGTGCTCCTTGTCCGGCACGCCGACGTGCACGTGCAGGCCGTTGACGAACTGGTCGCCCACGATGCCCGGCGCGGTGGCGCGCAGATCCGCGTAGCGCTGCTTGTCCGTCAGCTCGGGATAGGACTGCGGGATCCAGGGCGCCGTCCCGGTGGCGGCGCCGATGGTCCCGGCGTGTGCCGCGGCGTCGGCGAACGTCCTGCGGAAGGTCAGCAGGGAGTGCTCGGCCTGCGCCAGGGTCTCGCACACGGGGGTCGCCGTCTCGATCTGGCAGGACAGGAGTTCGCGCTGGATCTCGTCGTCGCTGATCTCCGGCACGGCCTCGAGCAGCGCCTGCACCTCCGTCGCGCGGTGGGCGGGCAGTCCGGACACCGGGTCGAGGAGCAGGTACTCCTCCTCAAGTCCGAGCGTGGTCATAGGGGACTCCATCAGGGCGTCGGGGACAGGGCGGGAACAGGGCGGTGCGCGGCGGGCGCGCATCCCGATCAGTCTAGGAGCGGGCACAGCGCATGGGCGAGCGCTCGGCTGCCGTGGCGCGCCCGACCGCGTGGCCGGGCGGGTCACTGCGGCGCGCGGAGGGTGCACCCCTCGTGGGGGACGGTCGTCTCGATCCACAGGGCGCGGGCGAGGGCGGCGTCCACCGCCAGCGTCCGCGCCGCGGGCGAGGGTGGCGCGGGCGCGGATGGCGCGGCATCCCGGCCGGCGTCATGGCGGGTGTCCCCGGCGTCCCCGGGAATACCGACGCGCAGCTCCAGCACCGAACCGGCATCAGGGCGTCCCAGGCGCAGGTCGGCGTCAAGCCCTATGCCGTGCCGGTCGAGGAGGCGCAGGACGTCGGGGTCCTCGTCGCTGACCCGCACGAGCCGGCCCGCGTGGCCGTCGTCGACCCCGTCGAGGCGATGCGCCGGCGGATACTCGACGGAGCCGTCGGCGGCCGGGATGGGGTCCCCGTGGGGGTCGCGCCGCGGGCGGCCGAGCTTCGCATCGAGGCGTTCGATGAAGGCGTCGGAGACGGTGTGCTCGAGGAGCTCGGCTTCGTCGTGCACCTCGTCCCAGCCGTAGCCGAGCTCCGTGACGAGGAAGGTCTCGATGAGCCGGTGCCGCCGGACCATGGCGAGGGCGAGCGTCCGGCCCGAAGAGGTGAGGGCGATGGGACCGTACTTCCGGTGGTCCGCGAGGCCGAGGTCCACGAGCTTCGCGACCATCCCCGTCACCGAGGAGTTGGCGACCGACAGGCGCGTGGCCAGGTGCGTGGCGGTCATGGCCGTGTCCTGCCACTCGGTGAAGGCGTAGACGGCCTTCACGTAGTCCTGCACGCTGGTCGATTCGATGCTGAGGACGGCGCCCCTGCGACCCGCCATCAGGCCGCAGCCCGTGCGGCCGGGCCGCTGCGTGCCCCGACGCGCCGTCGGGCCCGCCAGAGCATCCCGTCGGGCCGGGCGAAGAGGTAGACGGCGGCGAACACGAGGGCCTGGCACAGGACCACCGCCGCGCCGGTGGAGATGTCCAGGTAGTAGCTGGCGTAGATCCCGGACACGGACGCCGCCACGGTGAGCACGACGGCGATGCCGAGCATGCGGTCGAAGCTGCGGGACAGCAGGAAGGCCGTGGCACCGGGGGTGATGAGCATGGCCACCACGAGGATGATGCCGACGGCCTGCAGGCCGACGACGACGGTGAGGGCGAGCAGCCCCAGCAGCAGCGCGGACAGCAGCCGGATATTGAGCCCGATCACGTGGGCGTGGGTGCGGTCGAAGGCGAGGAGGGTGAGGTCGCGCCGCTTGAACAGCAGGACGGCGAGGGTCACGGCGCCGAGGACCAGCACCTGCCACACATCGGCGGCGGACACCCCGAGGACGTTGCCGAACAGGATGTGCATGAGGTCGATCTGGGACGGCGTCGCGGAGACGATGGCGAGGCCCGACGCGAAGAGGGCCGTGAACACCACACCGATCACGGTGTCGGCCTTCAGCTTCGTGGTGGAACGGACCACGCCGATGAGAGCGACCGCTCCGGCGCCGAAGACGAACGCGCCGATGGAGAACGGGATCCCCAGGATGTAGGCGAGGGCCACGCCCGGGAGGACGGCGTGCGAGACGGCGTCGCCCATGAGCGACCAGCCCATGAGGATCAGCCAGCACGAGAGGACAGCGGCCACCACGGCCGCGGCCACCGTGACGGCGAGGGCCCGCGTGAGGAAGCCGTACTGCAGCGGCTCGAGGAAGAAGGCGAGGAGGTCCATGTCAGAAACCGCCGTCGGAGCGCGACGCCGCAGCCGGGGCCACGGGGACCTCCGGGTCCGCGGGTGCGGATCCGAAGGCCCGCGCGAGGTTGCCGTGCGTGAGCACCTGCGCCGGTTCACCCGATGCCAGGACGCGCCGGTGCAGGAGGACCGCCTCGTCGCACAGGGCGGGGACCCCGGCGAGATCGTGGGTGGAGACGAGCACCGACCGGCCCTCGTCGCGGAGTGCCTTCAGGAGGTCCGTCATGGTGCGCTCGCTGGCCTGGTCCACGCCCGCGAACGGCTCGTCGAGCAGGAGCAGCCGGGCGTCCTGCGCGATGCTCCGGGCGATGAACACGCGCTTGCGCTGGCCGCCGGACAGCTGGCCGATCTGCCGCCTCCGCAGCGCGGTGAGGCCCACCCGTTCCAGGGCGTCGCCCACTGCAGCGCGGTCGGCGGCCCCGAGGCGGCGGGCGGCGCCCAGGCGTCCGTACAACCCCATGGCGACGACGTCGGAGACCGAGACCGGGAAGGTCCAGTCGACCTCCTCGGCCTGCGGCATGTAGGCGACGAGGCCCCGCTTCCGCGCCTGCGTGGTGGTCGTCCCGAAGAGCTCGACGCTGCCCTCCCGTGGAACCAGGAGCCCCATGAGGGCCTTGAACAGCGTCGACTTCCCGGAGCCGTTCACGCCGATCAGCCCGCAGATCCTGCCGGCCGCCAGCGCGAGCGAGACGTCGTCGAGCGCGTGCACCTCGTCGTAGCGGACGGTGAGGTGCCGGACGTCGAGGACCGGGGCGTCGGGGTGGAGGTCGGTGGTCATCGTGTGATTCCCTCCGCGATGGTCTCGAGGTCGTAGCGGATGAGGTCGAGGAACGTGGGGACGGGGCCGTCGGGCCCGGAGAGCGAGTCCACGTAGAGCGTGCCGCCGAGGTCCGCGCCGGTGGCCAGGGCCACCTGCTCCTGGGCGGAGGCGTTGACCGTGGATTCGCAGAAGAGCGTCCGTACCCCGTGGTCCTCGACGAAACCGATGACGTCGCGGATCTGGCGGGGCGTCCCCTCCGAGTCGGCGTTCACCGGCCAGATGAACGCCTCCGCGAGTCCGGCGTCGCGGGCGAGGTAGGAGAACGCCCCCTCGCAGGTCACCAGGGCCGGCGTGCCGACGCCGGCGATGTCGGCGCGGAAGGCCACCAGCAGTTCCGCCAGATCCTCCTTCAGCCGCTGCCCGTTCGCCTCGAAGTCGGCGGTGTGCTCGGGAGCGAGCCCGGAGAGGGCGTCCACGGTGTTGTCCACGTAGACCTGCGCGGCGAGCGGGGACATCCACGCGTGCGGGTTGGCGTGCCCGCTGTAGTCGCCCGAGCGGATGTCCACGGGCTCCACGCCGTCGGACAGGACCACATGCGGGGCGTCGACGGCGGTGAGGAAGCGCTCGAACCACCGCTCGAGCCCGAGCCCGTTGTCGAGGATGAGGTCGGCGTCCTGCGCCCGGACGAGGTCGGACGGCGTCGGCTCGTAGCCGTGGATCTCCGCGCCGACCTTCGTGATGGACTCGACACGCACATGCTCGCCGGCGACAGTGCCGGCGAGATCCGCGAGCACCGAGAAGGTGGTCAGGACGAGCGGGCGGTCGTCCTCCGGCGCCTGGTGCCCGGGGGAGGCGGCGCATCCGCCGAGCACGGCGAGGACGACCACGCACCGCGCGATGCGTGCAGGGGCGGAACTGCCGAGCAGATACCGAGGCATACCCCAAAGTAGCTTTTAGGCATGCCGAAATCTAGTCGGGAAGCAGGGACGCCCGCCAGGCATGGGTGTAGTAGGGGACCCGCACCACGGCATCGGGCGGGAACGCGAGGTACTCGGTGAGGTACCAGCGCAGGTTCGTCTCGACGCGGGCGCGCCCGGCGGGCGAAGCGCGTCGGTAGTGGCTGCGGGAGCGCGTCAGGTCCACGAGGTCGGGAACGGTGAGCTCCTGCGACCAATGCACGAGGATGTCCTCCGGTGGCCCGAAGGCCGGCCCGAAGATGGGGCGGTACGCGGGGGAGAAGACATCACCTGCGTGCATGATGCGGGACAGGCGGTGCACCCATGGCAGGGAGACGTCGAGCTGGTTCCACAGCAGCGCGAGCCGGCCGCCGCGTGTGAGCACGCGGGCGGCTTCCCGGACCGTCGCGGGATGGTCGCACCAGTGCCAGGTCTGGGCGAGCGTGAGGAGGTCGACTGAGGCGTCCGGCAGGGGGGAGTGCTCGGCAGTGCCCGGGAGGGCGGGCACACCGGGCAGTCGGGTCGAGAGGACGGCCAGCATGTCCTCGGACGGATCGACGGCGGTCACCTCGAGGCCGCTGTCCACCAGGAGGGCGGTGAAGATGCCGGTCCCGGCGCCGATATCGGCAGCCCGGCGGGCATGCGGGGGGACGATCCAGTCGGCGACGGCGGCAGGATAGCCGGGCCGCACGCGGTCGTACCGCCCCGCGCCCGAGAGGTAGGCGTCCGCCAGTTCCCGGCGGCGCTGCCCAGCGAGGCGTGGTCCGCCCTGCGAGCCGCGCGGGCTGCTAGAGGAGGTCATCCACGTCCGGGTTGAGGGTCCGCAGGACCTCGCTGTGCAGGGATCCGTTGGTCGCGAGGGCGTTGCCGCCGAAGGGCCCGTCCTCGCCGTCGAGCGACGTGAACCGGCCGCCGGCCTCGGTCACGATGGGCACGAGCGCTGCCATGTCGTGCAGGTTCAGCTCCGGTTCGCACGCGATGTCCACGGAGCCCTCGGCCACGAGGCAGTAGGACCAGAAGTCGCCGTAGGCGCGGGTGCGCCACACGCGGTCGGTCAGGTTGACGAACTCCGCCAGGGCGCCGCGCTCCCGCCAGCCGGACAGGCTGGAGTAGGACAGCGAGGCGTCCGCGAGCCGGGAGACGTTGGAGACGCGGAGGCGCTGGGCGGCGGCGAGTGACTTCCCGGTGTAGGCGCCGGTCCCCTGCGCCGCCCACCACCGCTTGCCGAGTGCCGGCGCGCTGACCAGGCCGACGACCGGCCGGCCGTCGTCGATCAGGGAGATGAGGGTCGCCCACACGGGCACGCCGCGCACGAAGTTCTTGGTGCCGTCGATGGGATCGATGACCCAGCGGCGTGAGCCCGAACCGGTGCTGCCGAACTCCTCGCCGAGCACCGCGTCGCGTGGCCTGGCCCGGGAGAGCTGGCCGCGGATGGCCTCCTCGGCGCTCTTGTCGGCGTCCGTCACGGGGGTGAGGTCGGGCTTCGTCTCGACGCGCAGGTCGAGCGCCTTGAAACGGGCCATGGTCTGGTCGTCCACCGAATCGGCCATGATGTGGGCGAGACGGAGGTCGTCGTTGTAGCCCTGCGTGAAACTCATACCGATCAACCTATCCTCTGGGCGGGCGCATCAGGCGCTGCCGGCGCGGGCGGGGCGGGTGTGCCCGGACAGCGGAAAGCCACCGCGGGCTCGCGCCGCGCGGTGGCTTTCGGTCCGTCGCCGCACTGCGGCACGGGAGGGAATCAGAGAACGGTGATGTTCTCGGCCTGGGGGCCCTTGGGGCCCTGGGTGGTCTCGAAGTTGACCTTCTGGTTCTCTTCGAGGGAACGGTAGCCGTTCGAGTTGATCGCGGAGAAGTGGGCGAACACGTCAGCGCCGCCGTCCTCGGGAGCGATGAAGCCGAAGCCCTTTTCGGCGTTGAACCATTTCACTGTGCCAGTAGCCATGTCGTACATCCTTACCTGGGAGAGCGCCCCGACGTTCGGGGGCTCATCGTGGTGTTCGTTACCCGCTTATCAAAAAAGCTGTCGAACTCCAGGTGGAGGGTCAAGGCTTAGAGATGTAATGCGCAAACAACAACTTCGTTCACTCTAACAGCCCGGGGGCCGGCACCTGACATCGTGTGCCGGATATCACTGCTGGCCGAGCTCCTTGGCGTCATGGGCACTGCCCCGCGCCTCCGCCGTCCCGGCCGTCAGCAGGCGCCGCAGGCTGGCGAGGCGGACGGGGCCGGAGTCCCCGGCGAGCCCCTCCTCCACATAGCTGTCGAGTCCGCAGTCGACGGCGTGGTCGTCGTGCCGGCACCCGCGCTCGCAGCGCTCGGTACCCGGCTCGAGGTCGGGGAAGGCCTTCAGGATGCGGTCGGCGTCCACGTGCGCAAGACCGAACGACCGGATGCCGGGGGTGTCGATGATCCAGGTGCCCGGGGCGGCATCGGCGGCCTTGAGGGCGAGGGCCGACGACGACGTGTGGCGTCCCCTGCCCGTGACGGCGTTGACGCCGCCCGTGGCGCGCGTGGACCCGGTGAGGGCGTTCACCATGGTCGACTTCCCGACGCCGGAGTGTCCGAGCAGCACGCTGACCTGCCCGTCGAGTTCGTCGCGGAGGGCATCGACGGCGCCGTGCGAGAGACGAGCCGATTCGCCGTCGTCGGAGGTGGCGTCGATCCCGACGCCCTCGTCCGTCCTGCTGATGATCACGCGCAGGTCGAGGTGCTCGTAGTTGGCGAGGAGCGCGGCCGGGTCACGGAGGTCGGCCTTGGTGATGCACAGGAGCGGCTCGATCCCGGCGTCGTAGGCGGCCACGAGGGCGCGGTCGATGAACCCAGTGCGCGGTTCCGGATTGGCCGCGGCGACGACGATGACGAGCTGGTCCGCGTTGGCGACGACGACCCGCTCCACCGGGTCCGTGTCGTCCGCGCTGCGGCGCAGGACGGTGTGCCGTTCCTCGATCCGGACGAGGCGCGCGAGGGAGTCGGGGCCGCCGGAGAGGTCACCGACGAGGGCCACGAGATCGCCGGCGACGACGGCGCTGCGGCGCAGTTCGCGAGCGCGTGCGGCGATGACGGTCCGCTCGTCGGGGGTGTCCTCGTCCACGACCGTGGTGTAGCGCCCGCGGTCGACGGTCACCACCCGTCCGGTCACGGCGTCGTCGTAGGCGGGTCGCGTCTTGGTGCGCGGGCGGGACCCCTTCTTGTTGGGGCGGATCCGGACGTCGGACTCGTCCCAGGCCCGCGATCCGCGACGGTTGCCGGCCTCGCTCATGCCCGGTCCGCCGTTCCGCCCGTGCCTGTTCCCGTCCCCGTGCCCGTCCCCGTGACCGCGGCCCAGAGGGCGGGGAATTCGGGCAGGGTCTTGGCCGTGGTCGCGATGTTCTCGACCTCGACGCCGTCCACGGCCAGGCCGATGATCGCCCCGGCGGTCGCCATCCGGTGGTCGTCGTAGGTGTGGAACACGCCGCCGTGCAGGGGGGCCGGGCGGATGACGAGACCGTCGGCCGTCTCCTCGGCGTCGCCGCCGAGCGCGTTGATCTCGGCGACGAGTGCGGCGAGCCGGTCCGTCTCGTGCCCGCGGAGATGCGCGATGCCGGTGAGGGTCGACGGCGTGTCCGCCAGGGCGCACATGGCCGCGACCGTGGGGGCGAGCTCGGAGGTGTCGGCGAACGTGCCGCCGGAGATCGAGGGTCCGCCCGTGACGGTCAGGACGCCGTCGTCGAGGCTCGTCCGCGCGCCCATGAGCGGCAGGATGCGTCGCCATGCGTCGCCCACCTGGGTGGTGCCGTCCGGCCAGTTGCGCACGCGGACGGTGCCGCCGGTGACGAGGGCGGCGGCGAGGAACGGTCCGGCGTTGGAGAGGTCCGGTTCCACTGCTACGTCGAAGGCCGCGATGGGCCCGGGGGAGACCCGCCAGTGGTCCGGGACGGAATCGTCGACGGCCACCCCGAGGGACCGCAGCACCGATACGGTCATCCGCACGTGGTCGAGGCTGGGGACGGGCTTGCCGACGTGCTCGAGGTGCAGTCCCTCGGTGAAGCGGGCGCCCACGAGGAGCAGCGCCGAGACGAACTGGGAGGACGCGGACGCGTCGATGACGAGTCGTCCGCCACGGACGCGCCCGTCGCCCTCGATACCGAACGGCAGTGCACCGGCCCCGCCGTCGTCGACCGCCACCCCGAGGCCGCGCAGTGCCGCGATGATGCTGCCCATCGGGCGGCGGCGTGCATGGGGGTCGCCGTCGAACCGGGTGGTGCCGGTGACGAGTCCGGCGAGGGGCGGGACGAAGCGCATGACCGTGCCGGCCAACCCGCAGTCGACGGCGCGGTCGGCCGGTGAGCCGGGACCGGCCTGCAGGGGGGTGACGCGGAGGTCCGGGCCGAAGCCGCCGTCGCCCGGCACCTCCTCGATGACGGCTCCGAGCGCCCGCAGGGCGCCCACCATCAGTGCGGAGTCACGGGAGTGGAGGGGCCGCCGGATGAGGCACGGGCCGTCGGCCAGAGCCGCGAGGACGAGGTAGCGGTTGGTGAGCGATTTGGAGCCGGGAACCGAGATCCCGGCGTCCACGGGATGCGTCAGGCGGGGTGCCCGCCACAGAGCCTGGTCGGACACCCCGCCTGAGGCAACGGTCATGTCGCTTAGGAACCGACGACGTCGGCAGCGGTCTTGCGCACGGCCAGGTCGGCCTTCTTCAGCTGCTTGCGGGCATCCCTGCTCAGGCCGGCGGCGTTCTTCTTCGCGTCCCGGGCGAGGTGCTCGGCGCGCCAGGCGATGCCCGGGCGGCCGTTGGTGTCCACGGCGGCGAGCAGGACGGCACCGATGAGCGAGAGGTGCTTGAGCAGCTGCGCGCGGCGGGCCTTCTTGGCCGCCGGCGTCGAGGCATCCGCTGAGCGGTAGTCGACGAGGGCGTTGACCGTCGCGGTCACGGTCAGCAGCAGGGCCGCGACGCGGGAGAACCGCCCGATGCCGAGCAGGAGTGCCGCCCCGACCTGCGTGGCGCCGAGGACCTGGCCCACGAGCTTCTCGTTGCTCGTGAGCGCGGCGGCGGACGGGACCACCTTGGTCACCCCGGCCAGGACGGGCTTGAGCTGCGGGGCCGTGGCGCCGGCCGTACGGTACCGGTCGACGCCGGAGAACACGAAGCTGCTGGCGAGCAGGGGTCGGGCGATTACGCGGACAAGGGTCACAACTGCCTCCTGGTTGCCGGCGGGGTGCGCCGGGCATCGGTTCGGTACTGCGTCGTCAAAGTACTAAGCACGCTGGGTCCAGTTTTGCATGCCGTGCCGCACGGGGCGATCCGGAACCCGCCGGCCTGCAGGAATGGAACAGGAATAGAAGGGGCTGCGGGCAGGTTGGAGAAGGCGTAACGGGAACGGCAGGCGAAAGGGGACGCACGGATGACAGGTGCACGGACCGCGACGGTCGACAGACCAGGGTTCCAGCTCACGACGACGGTCAAGCACGACGCCCCCACGGGGCCCGCGCGGGTTCGGCGCGTAGACTTTGCCACGATGAATACCACAGCCCCCGCAGGCAGCAGCCAGGCCGAAGATGCAGAGTTGGACGTGTCGACGGAGTCCGAGGCGGACCGTAAGGCGCGCTTCGAGCGTGACGCCATGCAGTACGTGGACCAGCTCTACTCCGCGGCGATGCGCATGGCCCGGAACCCGAGCGACGCCGAGGACCTGGTGCAGGAGGCTTACACCAAGGCGTTCTCCGCCTTCCACCAGTACAAGCCGGGAACCAACCTGAAGGCGTGGCTGTACCGGATCCTCACCAACACGTACATCAACCTCTACCGCAAGAGGCAGCGAGAGCCCCTGCAGTCCCACTCGGACACGATCGAGGACTGGCAGCTCGCGAAGGCCGCCGAGCACACCTCGGCCGGCCTGCGGTCTGCGGAGGCCGAGGCGCTGGACCACCTGCCCGACTCCGACGTGAAGAGCGCGCTGCAGGCGATCCCGGAGGAGTTCAGGCTCGCCGTGTACTTCTCCGACGTGGAGGGCTTCGCGTACAAGGAAATATCGGAAATCATGAACACGCCCATCGGGACCGTCATGTCCCGGCTGCATCGCGGCCGCAAGCTCCTGCGGGAACTGCTCGCCGAGTACGCGCACGAGCGGGGACTGGGTACCACCAGCGGTGCTGGTACCAAGACCCCGGTCGCCGCAGGTGCAGCGGGCAAGGAACAGGAGATGAAGAAATGAGCGATTGCGGTAGTTTGGGCGACTGCGCCGACTCGAGGATCGAGCGGCTGTACGAGTACCTCGACGGGGCGCTGTCCCATCAGGACCTCGTGGAGATCAAGGACCACCTGGACGGGTGCCCCCAGTGCGCCGAGGAGCACGATCTCGAGTGCGTCATCCGCTCGGTCGTGAAGCGGTCCTGCACGGAAGTCGCGCCGTCGACCCTGAAGGCCAGCATCCTCGACCGCATCAGCCACCTCCAGTCCGTGGACCACTGACGGACCGGTAGCGCGGTCACGACGACAAAGAAGAACCTCCGGCCCAGCGGGCCGGAGGTTCTTCTTTCGTACTGACGCCTGGACTCAGGTGTTGGGGCGCTTACCGTGGTTCGCGCCTCCACGCTTCCGGTCGCGGCGCTTGCGTGCTCGCTTGCTCATGGCTGCCTCCTTCTTCTTCAGGCACTGCAGTCGTGCAGAACTGGTCCCAAGTCTCCCATACGCCGGCCTGCCCCGCCTAAACAGGACCCGTCGGGGGAGCCCGTGCTTAGGATGAGGGCGACCATCCATGACCGAAGGAGCTTATGCATGCGCGCCGCCTACGCAGCCACCCAGTCCACGGACGATCCGCTCGCCGGCCTCACCGTGGGGGACGTGGAGCTACCCGACGCACCCGACGGCTTCCGCCGGGTGCGGGTCGTGGCGTCCTGCCTGAACCACCACGACCTCTGGTCGCTCAGGGGAGTGGGGCTCCCGCAGGAGCGCCTGCCCATGGTGCTCGGCTGCGACGCCGCCGGGATCGACGACGACGGCGCCGAGGTGATCGTCCACGGCGTCGTGTCCTCGCCCGACTGGCGCGGCGACGAGACTCTGGACCCACGGCGGTCCCTCCTGTCCGAGCGGTACCCGGGCACCATGGCGGACTACGTGTGGGTGCCCGAGCGGAACCTCGTGCCCAAGCCCCCGGAGCTCTCCTTCGAGGAGGCGGCGTGCCTGCCCACGGCCTGGCTCACCGCGTACCGCATGCTCTTCACGGTCTCCCCGGCTGCCCCGGGCTCCACCGTGCTGGTCCAGGGGGCGGGCGGTGGCGTGGCCACCGCGCTCATCGCGCTCGCCGCGGCGGCGGGCTACCGCGTGTGGGCCACGAGCCGCAGCGAGGACAAGCGGCAGCGTGCGCTCGACCTCGGCGCCGAGCAGGTGTTCGACGCCGGCGCGCGGCTGCCCGAGCGCGTGGACGTCGTCTTCGACTCGGTCGGCGAGGCCACGTGGGCGCACTCCCTGAAGTCGCTCGTGCCGGGCGGGACCGTGGTGACGTGCGGGGCGACGAGCGGACCTGCTCCGTCCGCGGACCTGAACCGGGTGTTCTTCCTCCAGCTGCGGGTGCTCGGCTCGACCATGGGCACCCGCGAGGAACTCGAGCGGCTCACGCGCTTCCTCGTGGCCACCGGCGTCCGGCCGGTCATCGACGCGGTCCTGCCCCTCGACGACGCCGCCGAGGGTTTCCGGCGCATGCTCGACGGGGACGTGTTCGGGAAGATCGTCTTCCGCCATTGAGGTCACCGGGGATCATTGAGAATCCACCGGGGCTCCACTAGGACTCCACGGCACGGACGAAAGGAGACCCTCCGCTGGCGGAGGGTCTCCTTTCGTGTTTCGGTCTCGCCTCGGATGTGGGACGGCTAGTCGACGGCGCCGGCCGCCATGAGGGCGGAGCGCTGCTCCCGGCGCAGCGCCTGGTGCGCCGGGTCCGGCACGGGCGCCGCGGCGAGCAGGCGGCGCGTGTACGGATCGCGCGGGTACTTCAGGATCTGCTCGGTGGTGCCTTGTTCCACGAGGGTGCCCTTGTTGAGCACTGCGACGTGGCTGGCGAGGAGCTCCACGACGGCGAGGTCGTGGCTCACGAACAGGCAGGCGAACCCGCGTTCGCGCTGGAGGTCCTGCAGCAGCTCCAGGACCTTCGCCTGCACCGAGACGTCGAGCGCCGAGGTGGGCTCGTCCGCGACGAGGAGGTCCGGACGCAGCGACAGCGCACGGGCGATCCCGACGCGCTGGCGCTGCCCTCCGGAGAGCTCGTGCGGGTACCGGTTGCGGAAGGCGACGGGCAGCTGCACGTCCTCCAGCAGGGACGCCACGCGCTTGTCCAGCTCGGCGCGGCCGGGCTTCTCGTGCAGCAGCAGCGGCTCACCGATGCTCTCGCCGATGGACATCCTCGGGTTCAGGGACGCCGCGGGGTCCTGGAACACGATGGCGAACTTCTTGCGCAGCGGCAGCAGCTGCCGGGCGCTGAGCTCGGTGATGTCGGTGCCCCCGATGCTGACCCTGCCTCCGGAGGTCCTGATCAGGCCCGTGACGGCACGCGCGATGGTGGACTTGCCCGACCCGGACTCGCCGACCAGGCCGAGGACCTCACCGGGGTTGATGGTGAACGAGACGCCGGAGACCGCCTTGAAGGCCGGCTGGCGGAAACGTCCCGGGTACTCGATGTCCACGTCCCGGAGCTCGAGGGCAGGGACGACGCCGGTCGCGGTGTGCGTCTCCTGGGCACGGAGCGCCGCCTCCGCGTACTCCCTGTGGATGGTCGCCTGCCCGTCCACCACCTCGACGTCGGTGAGGACCCCGCCGACCTTCGACCCGAGGTGCGGGACGGCTCCGAGGAGCTGCTTCGTGTAGGCCTCGGCGGGGGCGGCGAACAGCTGCGCCGTGGGCGCCGCCTCGACGATGCGCCCGCGCTCCATGACCACCACGTGGTCGGCGAGGTCGGCGACCACGCCCATGTCGTGGGTGATGAGGAGTACCGCGCTGTTGAGCCGCTTGTTGAGCTTGCGCAGCAGGTCCAGGACCTCGGCCTGCACGGTGACGTCGAGCGCCGTCGTGGGCTCGTCCGCGATGAGCAGCATGGGGTCGTTGGCGAGGGCGATCGCGATCATGGCGCGCTGGCGCTGGCCACCCGAGAACTGGTGCGGGAAGTTGTCGTAGCGCCGCTCCGGTTCGGGGATCTCGACCATGCGCAGCAGCTCGATGGCGCGCGTCTTCGCCTGGGCGGGGGAGAGTTCCGTGTGCTGCTCGACCGCCTCGCGGATCTGCTCGCCGACCGTCAGCACGGGATTGAGTGCGGTCATGGGCTCCTGGAAGATCATGGCGATCTCGTTGCCGCGCACGCGGCGGAGCGTGCCCTGCGATGCGCCGATCAGCTCCTTGCCGAGCATCTTCGCGCTGCCCGAGGATCGGCCGTTGCGGGGCAGGAGGCCGAGCAGTGCCATGGAGGACATGCTCTTGCCGGACCCTGATTCACCGACGATCGCGAGGATCTCGCCGGGGTGGATCTCGTAGGAGACCTCCTCGGCGGCCATGACCCATTCGTTGTCGACGTTGAACTCCACGCCGAGGTTCCTGACCGCGAGGATGGGTCCGTTGCCGGGCACTGCCTGCTCATCCGAGATGATGACGGAACTGGTACTCATTACTGCTTCACCCTTGTCTGCTTGGGGTCGAACGCGTCGCGC
Source organism: Arthrobacter sp. TJ-240 (assembly GCF_058269195.1). Taxonomy (NCBI): domain Bacteria; kingdom Bacillati; phylum Actinomycetota; class Actinomycetes; order Micrococcales; family Micrococcaceae; genus Arthrobacter; species Arthrobacter sp. TJ-240. The sequence continues at coordinate 74,439 of NZ_JBZCNG010000010.1, read as the reverse complement.
AGGCCGTCTCCGATGAAGTTGACCGCGAGGGCGATGCCGATGATGAACACGCCCGGCCACAGGAACAGCCAGGGCCGCACGGTGAGGGCCGAGCGGTTGTCGTTGATGGCCTTGCCGAGCGAGGTGTCGGGTGCCGTGACCCCGAGGCCCAGGAAGCTGAGGCCGGTCTCCAGGAGGATGGCACCCGAGATGGCGAGCGTCGTCGAGACGATGATGACGCCGACCGTGTTCGGCAGGATGTGGCGGAAGATGATGCGGCCCGAGCTCGCACCGACCGACTTCGCCGACTCGACGAACTCCTTCTCGCGCAGGGAGAGGAACTCGCCGCGGACGAGCCTCGCGAGTCCCGTCCAGGTCACGGCACCGAGGAACAGGGCGAAGGGGATGATCCCGTACTTCGCGACGATACCGGCGACGGCTGCCGCGATGACGACCGTCGGGATGGTGATGACGACGTCGGTGATCCGCATGAGGAACGCCTCGGTCCAGCCGCGGAAGTAGCCCGCGAAGGCGCCAACGGTGGTGCCGATGACCATGGCCACGAGCCCGACGATGAACGCGATGATGAGCGAGGTCTGGATGCCGCGCATGGTCAGGGCGAAGTAGTCGCGCCCGAGGACGTCCTGGCCGAAGGGGTGCTCGCCGAGGCTGAAGGGCCACAGGGTGAGCGTGGGCTTGCCCTCGTTGAAGCGTGCGGCCAGCAAGTCGTAGTCCTTGTTCCACCAGCCGGGGATGCCGGCGAAGCCGATCGAGGTGAAGGCCAGGAGCACGATCAGCACCAGCAGGGCGATGCCGGCCAGCGCCCCCTTGTGGCGGAAGAACCGCTCCCGGATCAGGCGTCCCTGGCTCTTCGCCTCCGTGGTGCGGATGCGGTCGGTCTGGTCCCTCGTGGGGATCGCCGTCGCGATGTCGGTGTCCTGGCTCTGCAGCGTCATCTCGGACAGTTCCAGGGAGGCGCGGGAGTCGTCCCGCGGGTTCTCGTGATTACTCATGGGGATGTCCTAGCTCAGGGTGATACGCGGGTCGAGGAACGCGTAGGCGATGTCCGCCAGCATGTTGAACAGCACGGCGGCCGTGCCGACGACGAGGAAGAAGGCCATGACCGGCCCCGGATCCACGTGGCCGATGCCGTCGACGAACATCTTGCCCATGCCGTTCCAACCGAAGACCTGTTCGGTGATGACGGCGCCACCGAGGACGCCGGCGAAGTCGAAGGCCATGAGGGTGGTGATCGGGATCATCGCGTTGCGGAAGGCGTGCTTGACCAGGACGGTGCGTTCGCTCAGCCCTTTGGCGCGGGCGGTGCGGATGTAGTCCTGGTTCATGACGTCGAGCTGGCTCGCCCTGGTGTACCGGGTGTACGTGGCGAAGGAGATCAGCGTCAGTGCGATGGTCGGCAGGATAAGGTGCAGCGCGAAGTCCAGGTTGGTCTCCCAGAACGTGCCGTTGAGGTTCGCCGACTGCGAGCCGGTGGTGGGGATGGGGCGGCCGCCGGCCTTCGCCGAGAGGGCCGGGTACGCCTGCAGGAGGCGGTCGAGCATGATCAGCAGGCCCACCGAGACGGCGATGACCGCACCGATCTTCGCGGCCTGCGCCCGGAACGGTCCACCGACGATCCCGGCGACGACGTAGGCGAGGACCGCCATGACGACCACGAGGCCGACGACGACGAACCAGTTCGGGTCCTCGAGCAGCGGGATGGAGACGAGGTAGCCGACGAAGGCGACGCCGGCGGCGGCGAGTGCGGCGTGCAGCACGCGGCGCCGGCGGAACCCGGCGAGCAGGGCGGTCCAGAGCACGGCGATCCCGACGGCCGAGACGAGCATCCCGACCAGGCCGAGGCCCGGGTTGACGAACCAGCCCGTGACGAGCAGCAGGTACAGGGCGAGGGCTGTCACGACGGTCGCGGCGACGAAGACCGTGAGCCTGCGCCGGCGGTCACCGCCGACGGCGACGGCCCAGACCACGCCGGCGATCACCCCTATCAGGGCGATCGTGAGATACGAGAACTGTGGATTCGCCAACCACGTGTTGAGGTCGATCGCCAGGTACTGCTTGAGGAGCGTGGAGAGCCAGAACAGGGGCAGCGAGAAGAGCAGGAACGAGATGAACGTGACCGAGTAGTCGAACGTGCTGTACTGGCGGATCGCGGTGACAATCCCGACGATCACGCCGAGGACCAGGGCGAGGACCGTCGCGACGACCACGAGGCGCAGGGTGGAGCCCATGGCGTTCTCGAGCTGCGGGAGGACGGCCGCGCCGGTGCGGTCCTGTCCGAGGGTGCAGCTGATGCCGCCGGGGACGAGGCAGTGGCCTACTTCCTGCAGCCACATGAAGTAGCGGGGGATCGGCGGTACGTCGAGGTTCATGGCGGCGGTGCGGACCGCGATGGTCGCGGCCTTCTCCGGGCCGCTGGTCTCGCCGAGGTCCTCGAAGGGATCGCCCGACGAGATGGTGAGGAAGTACATCAGCGTGGTGGCTGCGAGCATGATGAAGAACGAGATGATCGTCCGCTTGGCGATGAAGTAGAACACGTGGGGGCTCCTAGGAAACGGTGCAGGCTGTCGCGGTGCCGGGCACAGGGACGGGCAGGCCCGAGGGCCTGCCCGTCCTCATGCGTGATCCGGAAGGAGCAATCAGTTCTGCTTCGTCCAGCTGTAGGCATTCCAGGTGATGCCGGTCTGCGTCGGGTTCATCTCCACGCCCTGGAGCTTCGAGGAGTGGCCGATGATGTCGGCGTTCGCGTAGAGCACCACGTTGTACTGGGTCTCGGCGAGGCGCTGCTCGAGTTCGGTCTTCAGCGCGGGCACCTCGTCGGCCTCCGTGGTGGTCGCGATCTCGGTCCAGAGGCGGTCGACCTCTTCGTCCGCGTAGCCGCCGAAGTTCTGCTCGCCACCGGAGACGTAGATCGACTGGCCGGAGGCGACGAGTCCGGAACCGGACCAGCCGAACAGGACAGCGTCCCAGGCGCCGGGCTGCGAGAGCTTGGCGCTCCACTCGGCCTCGGGCTGCGGGACGATCTCGAAGCCGGCCTTGTCGCAGGAGTCCTTGACGAGGGCCACCATGTCGGCACGGAGCTGGCTGGTGGAAGCGTACATGAGGCTGACCTTGACGGGCTCGGTCTTGCCGGCCTCGGTCAGGAGCTTCTGGGCACCCTCGATGTCGGCAGTGCCGTCACCCTGGGCTGCGGGAGCGCCCTCGAGGACGGTGTCGTAGTCCGGCTGACCGGGCTGGTACTCGCGCAGGTTCATGACCGATCCCTCGGGATCGATCGGGGTCACGAACTTGTCGACCATGTCGGCGCGGGGGACGCAGGCATTGAAGGCCTGGCGGACCTTGACGTCCTCGAAGACGGCGCCGGGGCGCTGATCGAGGTCGATGTGCGAGAAGGTCATCGAGGTCCCGGCGTCCACCGTGACGGTGTCGCCGATCTGCTCGAGGGCAGCCTTGGTGTCGACCGAGGGGCTGGAGGGGTCGATCACGTCGACGTCGCCGTTCTGGAGGGCCTGGACGGCCTCCTCGTCGACGATCGTCTTGAAGACGATGGTGTCGGTCTTGCCGGCGCGCTCCTCGCCCCAGTACTTGTCGTTCTTGACGAGCGTGAGGGTGCCGTTCGTCGCGTTGTCCAGCTTGTACGGGCCGGAGGAGGGCAGCAGGGCCGCGTCGGGGAGCGTGGGCAGGTCCGCCTCGTAGTCCCAGCCCGAGTTCCAGAACTCGGCGACCGGGGTGAGCGCGGCCAGGTCCTTGTTCTTGAGGGCGTCGACCAGTGCGGCGCCGTCACCCTCGGTGGACAGACCGCCCTGCTCCGCGGCGATGTGCGCGGGCATGAAGACCCCACCGGTCAGGAGGGCTTCCCAGTCGGCGTACGGCTCGTCGAACACGAGCTCGAACTCCTTGTCACCCGGCTCGCCCTCGATCATCTTCGTCTGGGCGAAACCGTTGGTCGAGGAGGCCAGGAAGAGATCGGACTCGGCGCCCGTCGCGGGGTCGGTGACACCGCTGGGGGTCGTTCCCGAGAACGCGGACCATGCGAGCAGCACGTCGTCGTAGTCGATCGCCACGCCGTCGGACCAGACAGCATCTTCGTCGATGGTGTACTTGACCGTCAGCGGGTCGTCGCTGGTCTTCTCGTAGGTGCCGAAGTCAGGGTTGGCCTCGAGCTCTCCGGCCGCCGTGAAGGCCGCGAAGCCGCTCGAGGTCAGGTTGTCGACGTAGCCGTTGTACACGGAGTTCGTGGCCGCGGTGTTGCCGTTGTAGCCCGTGGGCGCCTGGCTGATCGCGATGTTGATCGTCGACGCGAGGTTCTCCGCGGCACCTTCCGATGCGGGGGTCTCGGCCGTTCCGCCCGCCGATCCACAGGCGCTCAGCATGAGCGCTCCGATGGACAGTGCGGCGAGCGTCATAGTGCGCTTATTACGCATTGAATAGTCCTTACTGTGCTTGGCGCGAGGGGCCAAGGGGTGCCCCACGAGGCGGATTGCTGCAGTGACGGCAATCACACTCGGACAGCATAGCGAAGGATTGTTGCCCCCGGACACTCAGTGAACCTTTGATAACCCATTTGTTACCTCGCTGAAATATAAGGACTCCGAGCAATCGGAAAGCCCCGGGGAACAGCGTGTCCCCGGGGCTCTGCAGACCTCTGGTGCCCTATTCTGGCGCCGGCACTTCCAGCCACTGGAACCAGCCGCGGTGCAGTACGAGCCACGCCACGAGACCGTAGCCCGCCTGGCCCGGAGTGCCCCCGTTGGAGGCGAGGTCGTGCCGCCACTGCTCGTGCGCGAGCAGTGGCGTGAAGGTGTCGACGAAGACGTGCTTGCGGCGCGTCGTGACGTCGCCGAACGCGGCGGACAGATCGGCGAGGCGGCGGTTGCGCTCCGCGTCGAGGCCGGGCGGAGGGCCGACGACGAGCACCTTGACGCTCATCTGCGACGCACCGTCGAGGATGTTCGCGAGGTTGAGGCGGCTCCGTGCCGTCGATAGGTCGAGGTCGAGATCCCGGTCGGACAGGCCGATCACGAGGCGGTTCTCGAAGCCGGCCTCGAAGCGGCGTCCGACCTCCTGCAGCCAGCGGTTCGCGAGGGCCTCGGTGCCCTCACCGGGCGCAGGGAGGCTGTAGGCCTCCACGCTCGCGCTGTCCGGGCGGGTCCGCGCCATCACACGCCCGAACCATCCCAGAGCGCGTGGATCACCGAGCCCCGCGAGGAGTTCGTCGCCCACTGCTGCTAGCCGGATTCTGCGTTGTTCCACTGGTCCCTCGGTGTGCTGGTCGTCGAAAAGGAGCAGGGCACGCGGAACGGCACGGGGCCGTTCGTGCCCTTAAAGGCATCAGGTGGGGCCTCGGGCCCCACCTGACATCATACTGATGGCTCACTACTGGCCTGCCACCGGCCCGCTACCGGCTTACTGCTGCCGGCCGAACGCCTTCTTGATGAGGAGTTCCTGCTCCACGGCGTGGCTCTTCGCGGAGCCGGTGGCCGTCGAGGCCGACGCCGGACGCGAGGCCAGGCGGATGGGCCGATCCAGCTCCTGCGGGAGGTTCAGGCCGATGAACGGCCACGGACCCTGGTTCGCCGGCTCGTCCTGCGCCCAGACGATCTCCGCGTCGGGGTACGTGGCGAGCACAGCCCTGATCTCGTCCACGGGGAGCGGGTACAGCTGCTCCACGCGCACGATGGCCGTCCGGGCGTCGTCGAGCTTCTGCCGTGACGCCAGGAGGTCGTAGTACAGCCTGCCGGATACGAGGATCACGCGCTCCACATCGCTGCCCGACGTCCCGAGCGTGTCAGGGATCACCGGACGGAAGGTGCCCTGCGTGAAGTCCTCGACGGGGCTCGCCGCGCCCTTGAGGCGGAGCAGCTGCTTGGGCGTGAAGATCACGAGCGGCTTCCGCGGACGGGTGTAGGCGTGCCGGCGCAGCAGGTGGAAGTGCGACGCGGCCGAACTCGGGTTGGCAACGACCATGTTCTGCTCGGCGCACATCTGGAGGAAGCGCTCGATCCGGGCGGAGGAGTGGTCGGGGCCCTGGCCCTCGTAGCCGTGGGGCAGCATCAGGACGAGGGAGGAGCGCTGGCCCCACTTCTGCTCCGCCGAGCTGATGAACTCGTCGATGATGGTCTGGGCGCCGTTGACGAAGTCGCCGAACTGCGCCTCCCAGATCACCAGGGCGTCCGGGCGTTCCACGGAGTAGCCGTACTCGAATCCCATGGCCGCGTATTCGCTGAGCAGGGAGTCGTAGATCCAGAACTTCGCCTGGTCGGTGCTGAGGCCGTCGAGCGGCAGCCACTCGTGGCCGGTGGCCCGGTCGTGGAACACCGCGTGGCGCTGCACGAAGGTCCCGCGGCGCGAGTCCTGGCCGGCGAGCCGCACGGGCACGCCCTCCATGAGGAGGGACCCGAACGCCGCGATCTCGCCGAAGCCCCAGTCGATGCCGCCCTCGCGGGACATCTGCTCGCGCTTGTCCAGCAGGGCCTTGAGCTTCGGGTGCACCGTGAAGCCCTCGGGGATCGAGGTGTGGGCCGCACCGATGTGTGCGAGCGTCTCGGCGCTGATCGCCGTCTGCGGGGCGTCGCCGCGGCCGCCGTCCGCCTGCTGCGCGTAGGGGCGTTCGAGGTCGGACACCGCCTGCGGGTCCTGCGTGATGACGGGGATCGGCGAGGTCTGCGCCGCGTGCGTCTCGGCGAAGACACGCTCCAGGCGCTCCTGGTAGTCGCGCAGGGCCTGCTCGGCCTCCTCCTGCGTGATGTCGCCGCGGCCGATCAGGGCCTCGGTGTAGAGCTTCCGGACGGAGCGCTTGGCCTCGATGAGGTTGTACATCATGGGCTGGGTCATCGAGGGGTCGTCGCCCTCGTTGTGGCCGCGCCGGCGGTAGCAGACCATGTCGATGACGACGTCCTTGTTGAACCGCTGGCGGAACTGGTACGCCATCTGGGCCACGCGGACCACGGCCTCGGGATCGTCGCCGTTCACGTGGAACACCGGCGCCTGGACCATCTTCGCGACGTCCGTGGAGTACACGGAGGAGCGCGAGGACGTGGGACTCGTGGTGAAGCCGACCTGGTTGTTCACGATGACGTGGATGGTGCCACCGGTGCGGTAACCGCGCAGCTGCGAGAGGTTGAGCGTCTCCGCCACCACGCCCTGCCCGGCGAACGCCGCATCGCCGTGGATGAGGATCGGCAGCACCGGGAAGGTGTCGCCCTGGTCGAGGAGGTCCTGCTTGGCGCGGACTATCCCCTCGAGCACGGGATCGACGGCCTCGAGGTGGGACGGGTTCGCGGCGAGGTAGACCTTGGTCTCGTTGCCGGCGTCGGACGTGAAGGTGCCTTCGGTGCCGAGGTGGTACTTCACGTCGCCCGACCCCTGCACGGAGCGGGGATCCTGCGTGCCCTCGAACTCGCGGAACACCTGGGCGTAGGTCTTGCCGGCGATGTTGGTCAGCACGTTCAGGCGGCCGCGGTGCGCCATGCCGATGGCGACCTCGTCGAGGCCGTCGTCGGCCGCACCCGAGATCACGGCGTCGAGCAGCGGGATCAGGGACTCGCCGCCCTCGAGGGAGAAGCGCTTCTGGCCGACGAACTTGGTCTGCAGGAACGTCTCGAACGCCTCGGCGGAGTTCAGCTTGTGCAGGATGCGCAGCTGCTCCTCGCGGCTCGGCTTGGAGTAGGGGTGCTCCAGCTCGTCCTGGAACCACTGCCGCTCGGCGGGGTCCTGGAGGTGCATGTACTCGATGCCCGTCGTGCGGCAGTACGCGTCACGGAGCACGCCGAGCATGTCACGGAACTTGAGCATCGGCTGGCCGCCGAAGCCGCCCGTGGGCCACTCGCGGTCGAGGTCCCACAGCGTGAGTCCGTGCGTCCTGATGTCCAGGTCGGCGTGCTTGCGCTGTACGTACTCGAGCGGGTTGGTGTCCGCCATGAGGTGTCCGCGGACGCGGTACGCGTGGATGAGCTGCTGGATCCGGGCGACCTTGTTGATCTGGTCCACCGGGTCGACCTGGATGTCGGCGCTCCAGCGCACGGGCTCGTAGGGGATCCGCAGCGACTCGAAGATCTCGTCGTAGAAGCCCTGCTCACCCAGCAGGAGCTGGTGGATGATGCGCAGGAACTCGCCGCTGCCGGCACCCTGGATGACGCGGTGGTCGTAGGTGGAGGTCAGCGTGATGGTCTTGCTGATCGCGTGCTTGGCGAGCGTCTTCTCGCTCGAGCCCTGGAACTCCGCGGGGTACTCGAGGGCGCCTGCGCCGATGATGCAGGCCTGGCCCTTGGAGAGGCGCGGGACGGAGTGGACCGTCCCGATGCCGCCCGGGTTGGTGAGGGACACCGTGGTGCCGGCGTAGTCGTCCGCGCCGAGCTTCCCCGCACGGGCCTTCTTGACGAGGTCCTCGTAGGCGTGCCAGAACTCCGAGAAGTTCATGGTCTCGGCCTTCTTGATGTTCGGCACCACGAGCGAGCGCGTGCCGTCCGGCTTCGGCATGTCGATCGCCAGACCGAAGTTCACGTGCGCCGGCTGGATCGCGGAGGGCTTGCCGTCGACGACGTCGTAGTAGACGTTCTGCGACGGGAACTGGGCGAGGGCGCGGATGATCGCGTAGCCGATCAGGTGCGTGAAGGAGACCTTGCCGCCTCGGGCGCGGGCCAGGTTGCTGTTGATGACCACGCGGTTGTCGATGAGCAGCTTCGCCGGGATGGCGCGGACACTCGTGGCCGTGGGGACGCTGAGGCTGGCCTCCATGTTGGTGGAGATCGCCTTCGCCGGGCCGCGCAGCACGCTGACCCGGTTCTCCTCCATCTCGCCGTTGCGGTCGGAGACCGGCAGCTGGGCCGGGATGGGCTTCGCGGCGGGCTTCTCCTCGCGCGAGCTCTCGGGCTTCTTCGCCGGTGCGGGCTCCTTCGCCACGGGCGGCGTGCCGTCCTGCTGGGTGCTGGCCGGGCTCTCGCCCGATGCCTTGGGCGCCGGGGCCTCGGTCTTCACGACCGGCAGTTCCTTCGTGGGGGGCGTCGGAGTGGCGGCGGAGGTGCCCTTGCTCCCGGGGGCGGCGGGTGCCGCAGGGGCGGCGCCGGCGGGCCGATCCGCTGCCGAGGGGCGTCCGTTCGGGGCGTTCTCCGCGTCGAACGAATCGAACAGGTCCCACCACTTCTTGTCGACCGAGTGGCGGTCCTTCTGGAACTGTTCGTAGAGTTCATCAACGAGCCACTCGTTCCCGCCGAACTCTTCAGGCAGACGATGGCTGGTTTGTTCTGGCACTTGGTATACGCCTCTTCCGTAAGTTGCCCTGAGCGCGATGCGGGCGGCACGATCGGCCGAGAAGCCGCGTCTGAACCCTGTCCAAGTGTAGTGACAGGAGTAGGCAACGGCCAATCAGGCGTGTCGTGCGCAGGCGCGCCGTGCGATACTGCGCGCGGACGACGGATGTGCCCGGAGGCGGACGACGCACTAGACTCTATGCGGCTGTCCATCAGGCTGCCCGTCCAGCCGTCGACGCAGGGAGAACCGTGCGCTTCATCACCCCGCCCACCACCGACCTCACCTACTCGGACGTGTTCCTCGTCCCGAGTGCCTCCGAGGTCATCTCCCGCTTCGATGTGGACCTCTCCTCCGACGACGGCACGGGGACCACGATCCCGCTGGTCGTGGCGAACATGACGGCGGTCACCGGTCGGCGCATGGTCGAGACCGTCGCCCGGCGTGGCGGGATCGGCGTGCTCCCGCAGGACGTGCCGGTCGAGGTGATCGCCGAGGTCACCTCGTGGGTCAAGGACCGCCACCCCGTCTTCGAGACGCCGCTGAGGCTCCAGCCGGGCAACACCGTGATCGACGCCCTGCATCTCATGCACAAGCGCGCCCACGGGGCCGTCCTCGTCGTCGACGGGTCCGGTGCCTGCGTGGGTGTGGTGAACGCGGCCGACTGCGAGGAGGTGGACCGTTTCGCCTCGCTCGAGTCCGTGATGCGGGCGGCGCCCGCGCCGTTCGAGGCCGCCCTGTTCGACGAGGAGCCGGCCGTGGCCCTGCAGAAGGCCTTCGAGGACCTCGACGGTGCACGCATCGCCCTCGCACCCGTGGTGCGCGACGGCGTGCTGCAGGGTGTCATCACCCGCAACGGTGCGCTCCGCTCCACGATCTACGAGCCTGCGCTCGACACCGCGGGCAGGCTCCGCGTCGCCGCGGCGGTCGGCATCAACGGCGACGTCGAGGCGAAGGCCTCGGCCCTGCTCGAGGCAGGCGTCGACGTCCTCGTCGTGGACACCGCCCACGGCCACCAGCGGAAGATGCTCGACGCCCTCGCCGTCGTGCGCGGCCTGGACCCGAAGGTCCCGATCGTGGCCGGCAACGTGGTCAGCGCCGACGGGGTGCGCGACCTGGTCGCCGCGGGCGCGTCCATCGTCAAGGTCGGTGTGGGCCCCGGCGCCATGTGCACCACGCGCATGATGACCGCCGTCGGGCGCCCGCAGTTCTCCGCCGTCCACGAGTGCGCGCAGGCCGCGGCCGAGCTCGGCGCCCATGTGTGGGCCGACGGCGGTGTCCGCTACCCGCGCGACGTCGCCCTCGCCCTCGCCGCGGGCGCGAGCCAGGTCATGATCGGCTCCTGGTTCGCCGGGACCTACGAGAGCCCGGGCGACCTGCAGACCGACAGCAACGGCCGCCGCTACAAGGAGAGCTTCGGCATGGCGTCGGCCCGTGCGGTGCAGAACCGCACCCGGCGTGACGACGTCTTCGCGCGTGCCCGGAAGGGCCTGTTCGAGGAGGGTATCTCCACCTCGAAGATGTACCTGGACCCTGCCCGCCCCGGCGTGGAGGACCTGCTCGACCTGATCACCGCCGGCGTGCGCAGCTCCATGACCTATGCGGGCGCCGATTCGCTGGCCGAGTTCCGTGAGCGCGCGGTGGTCGGCGTGCAGTCGGCCGCCGGGTACGAGGAGGGGCGTCCGCTCCAGCAGAGCTGGTAGGCCCGCCCGAGGGCGCGGTTCCGCCCGCGGAGAAAGTCCTCGGTCGCGCACGTGTCCGAGCCGGTAAACTGGGCCTCCTTATGGACAGTCCTTCCAGGGGCCGGCTCGATGCCGGCATCCCCTCACCTCTCGCCCATGTGCTGCCCGGAACCGATGCGGAACGCGCTGTCGACGCCGGTTCGGACGCGGCCCTCCCCGACGCGGCGGACCCCCTCAGACGCGGGCCGCTGCGCCCCCTGCCCGTGCTGATCGGGGAGGGGAGGTAGCGGTGGAGTGGATGTACCTGGCCGTCGGCCTGCTCCTCGTCCTCGGGACGGGGTTCTTCGTGGCCGTCGAGTTCGCGCTCGTGGCCCTCGACCAGACGTACGTGCAGCGCGCGGTGGAGGACGGCGACACGAAGGCCGAGCCGCTGCTGCGATGCCTGAAGTCGCTCTCCACGCAGCTGTCGAGCTGCCAGCTCGGCATCACCCTCACCACGCTGCTCACCGGATACGTCATGGAGCCGTCCGTGGGGAAGCTCCTCGAGGCGCCCCTCGCCGGACTCGGCCTGTCGGAGGCCCTCATCGCCTCCACCTCGATCATCATCGCGATGATCCTGGCGACCCTGCTCTCCATGCTCATCGGGGAGCTCGTCCCGAAGAACCTGTCCATCGCGCTGCCCTTCCGTGTGGGCAAGGCGCTCGCGCGCCCTCAACTCGTCTTCACCGCCGTCTTCAAGCCGGCCATCATCGTGCTCAACGGCTTCTCCAACCGGGTCCTCGGCATCTTCGGTCTGGAGGCCAAGGAGGAGATCTCGGGCGCCAGGACGCCGTCGGAGCTCTCCTCGCTGGTGCGCCGCTCGGCGGAGATGGGCACGCTGGACCAGGGCACGGCCAACTTCCTGGCGCGGACCTTCAGCTTCTCGGAGCGGACGGCCGCCGACGTCATGACCCCGCGCATCCGCATGGAGGTCATCGACTCCGAGCAGACCGTGGCCGACGTCGTCGAGGCGGCGCGGCGTACCGGCTTCTCCCGGTTCCCGCTCATCGGCGACTCCGCCGACGACATCCGCGGCGTGGTGCACGTCAAGAAGGCCGTCGCCGTGCCGCGCCACAAGCGCGCCGATCTCCCCGCCGGCACCATCATGACCGATGTGCTCCGCGTGCCCGAGACGGTGCACCTGGACTCCCTCCTCAGCGAGCTCCGCGAGGCCAACCTCCAGCTCGCCGTCGTGCTGGACGAGTACGGCGGGACGGCCGGCGTCGCGACCCTCGAGGACCTCGTGGAGGAGATCGTCGGCGAGGTCAAGGACGAGCACGACAAGCTGAAGCCCGGTGTGCTGCAGAGCGCGGCGGGGGACTGGTTCTTCCCGGGTCTCCTCCGACCGGACGAGGTCACCCTGCAGATCCCGGGCCTCGTGGTGCCCGACGAGGCCGGGTACGAGACCGTGGCCGGCTTCATCATGGCCGAGCTCGGGCGCGTGCCCGCCCCGGGCGACCGCGTCGAGGTGCCCGAGGGTACCCTCACCGTGGAGCGCATGGACGGACGGCGCATCGACCGCGTCCACTTCCGCCCCGCGCCCGTCCCCGCCGGGGACGAGCCCGACGACGCCGTGGTCCCCGAGCACCAGTCCGTGCCGCTGGGTACCGGCTCGCACGACACCGCCCCGCGCCCCGGCGCCCGTCCTGCCTTCGCGGGCAGCACCGCCGTCAGGAAGGCCGACCGATGAGTGACTGGGCAGGAATCGTCTGGCTCGTCGTCCTCCTGATGGGCAACGCGTTCTTCGTCGGCTCGGAGTTCGCCATCATGTCCGCGCGCCGGAGCCAGATCGAGCCGCTGGCCGAGGCCGGGTCGAAGCGCGCCCGGACCACCATCTGGGCCATGGAGCACGTCTCCCTCATGCTCGCCTGCTCGCAGCTGGGCATCACCGTCTGCTCCCTGCTGATCCTGCAGGTCGCCGAACCGGCCATCCATCACCTGTTCGTGGTGCCGTTCGAGGCCGTCGGCATCCCCGAAGGCCTCGCGGACGGGGTCGCGTTCGCGCTGGCACTGGTCCTCGTGACCTTCCTGCACGTGACGTTCGGCGAGATGGTGCCGAAGAACATCTCGGTCTCCGTGGCGGACAAGGCGGCGCTCCTCCTGGCCCCGCCACTCGTGATGATCGCGCGGGTGGTCAACCCGGTGATCTCCACGCTGAACTGGACCGCGAACCACATCCTCCGGGCCCTCAAGGTGGAGCCGAAGGATGAGGTGTCCTCGACGTACACGCTCGAGGAGGTCCAGTCGATCGTGGAGGAGTCCACGAGGAGCGGGCTCGTGGACGACGAGTCCGGCCTGATCACCGGTGCCCTCGAGTTCTCCGGCCAGACGGCCGAGACGACGATGATCCCCCTCGGTGAACTGGTCACCGTCCGCACCGACGCGACCCCCGAGGACTTCGAGCGCGCCGTGGGCCGCACCGGATTCTCCCGGTTCGTCATGATGGACGACTCCGGGAACCTCACGGGCTACATGCACCTGAAGGACGTCATGTCCATGCCGCAGGCCATGTACCGGCGCCCCATCACGGAGAACAAGGTGCGCACGCTCGTGAACCTGTCGCTCAGCGACGAGATCGAGGACGCGCTCGCCGTGATGCAGCGGACGGGCTCGCACCTGGCGCGCGTCCTCGGACCCGACGGTTCCACGCGGGGCGTGCTCTTCCTCGAGGACGTCATCGAGCAGCTCATCGGCGAGATCAGGGACGCCACACAGAACCAGGGTGTCCGGCGGACAGGGGAGGGCGCAGGCGGCGCGGAGGCGCCCGTCCGCTGACGCAGGTCCCCGCGGGGGAAATGCGAACGGTTCGCGTCTAGGTTATGCTCGATGTCCTAACGTAAACAGTTCTCATTAGTCAGATCGAGGTCCCATGCGCCTGTCCCGCCGTCTCGCCGTTCCCGCACTCCTGGCCGCCTCCGCCGTCGGGCTCGCCGCCTGTGGCGACGGCGGATCGGGCGCGCAGGCGGCGGACGCCGCCGACGACGGGGCGCTCACCATCGTCACCGCCACCAACGTGTACGGGGACATCGCCTCGGCCGTGGGCGGCGACGACGTGGAGGTGACCGCGATCGTCGACAGCCTCAGCCAGGACCCCCACTCGTACGAGGCGACCGTGCAGGACAAGCTGTCCGTCTCCGAGGCGGATCTCGTCATCGAGAACGGGGGAGGCTACGACGTCTTCCTCGGCCGCCTCGCCGAGGAGACGGGCGTGGGGACGGTGCTCAGCGCCGTCGAGCTCTCAGGACTCGAGGAGGGACACTCCGCGGAGGAGGAGGCGTCCGGCGAGGCGCACGCCGACCCGTCCGGCGAGGAAGGCCATGACCACGGCGCCTTCAACGAGCACGTCTGGTACGACCTGCCCGCCATGATGGCCCTCGCCGACGCCATCGCCGGGGAACTCGGCCGGCTGGACGAGGCGAACGCCGACGCGTACCAAGAGCGGGCCGACGCCTTCACCGCCGAACTGCAGACGATCCAGGACCGCCTGACGGCGCTCGCCGCGGACGGACCCGGTGGCGAGGTAGCCGTCACCGAGCCCGTCCCCGCGTACCTGCTCGAGGATGCGGGCCTCACCGACGTCACCCCCGAGCAGTTCACCGAGGCCATCGAGGAGGAATCGGAGGTCCCCGTCGCGGTCCTCGAGGACATGAAGTCGCTCGTGACGGGCGGGACGCTCACCTTCCTCGCCTACAACGACCAGACCGAGGGGTCGCAGACCGAGGCGGTGCGGTCGGCCGCCGAGGGTGCGGGCCTGCCCGTGCTCGTCTTCACCGAGACGCTGCCCGACGGCGAGGACTACGTTTCCTGGATGAGCGCCAACACCGATAGCATCGAGGCGGCGCTCGGATCGTGACCCCACGCTCCGCGCTCTCGGCGACCGGTCCCGGTGCGCCCCCGACGGACTGGGAGCCGCTCCGCATGACCTCGACGACCTCGCGCTCCGCGCAGTCCCCGGACGGCGCAGTGGGCCCGGCGATCAGCCTGCGCGGCGCGGCGCTCTCCTTCGGACGACGCACGCTCTGGGAGGGCCTCGACCTCGACATCATGCCGGGCGAGTTCTTCGCCGTACTCGGACCGAACGGATCGGGCAAGACGAGCTTCCTGAAGGTGCTGCTCGGGCTGCAGCCGCTCGACACAGGGACCGCGACGATCGACGGCCGTCCGATCACGCGCGGCAGTCGCGACCTCGGCTACATCCCGCAGCAGAAAGCCTTCCCGCCCGAGACACCGCTGCGTGCGCGCGACCTGGTGGGACTCGGCGTGGACGGCCACCGGTGGGGGCTGCGGCTGCACGGACGCGCGTACCGCGAGCGGGTGGACAGCCTCCTCCGGGACGTCGGCGCCGCGTCCTACGCCGACGCCCCCGTGGGGCTCCTCTCGGGCGGTGAGCAGCAGCGGCTGCGTGTCGCGCAGGCCCTGGCCACCGACCCGACCGTCCTCCTGTGCGACGAGCCCCTGCTGTCGCTCGACCTGAACCACCAGCAGGCCGTGAGCTCGCTCATCAACCGGCAGTGCCATGAGAAGAACAGCGCGGTGGTCTTCGTGACGCACGAGATCAATCCCGTCATCGACTACGTGGACCGCGTCCTCTACCTCGCCGACGGACGGTTCCGCGTCGGGGCGCCCGCGGAGGTCATGACCAGCGAGGTCCTCTCCGACCTCTACGACAGCCCCGTCGAGGTGCTGCACAGCAACGGCCGGATCGTCGTCGTGGGCCTGCCCGACGCGACCACCCACCACCACGAGAGCGCCTGAGCATGGACTTCTCCGGGATCGTGGAGGCGATCTTCACCTTCGACAACTACGCCCAGCTGCTCCCGCTGGTGCGGAACTCCCTGATCGCCGGAGCCGTCCTCGGCCTGCTGGGCGGGCTCATCGGGACCTTCGTCATGATGCGCGATCTCGCCTTCGCGGTGCACGGCATCGCGGAACTCTCGTTCGCCGGAGCGGCCTTCGCGCTGCTCATCGGGGCCAACGTCGTGGGCGGCTCGCTCGTGGGATCGGTGCTCGCGGCGCTCGTGCTCGGGTTCATGGGGATCCGGGCGCGCGACCGCAACTCGATCATCGGAGTGGTCATGCCGTTCGGCCTGGGGCTCGGCATCCTGTTCCTCGCCCTCTACGAGGGGCGCGCCGCCAACAAGTTCGGCCTCCTCACCGGGCAGATCGTCTCCGTCGACGACGTGCAGCTGAACCTGCTCGTGGGGTGCGCCGCCGTCGTCATCGTCACCCTCGCCGCCATCTGGCGTCCGCTGACATTCGCCAGTGCCGACGCCGACCTCGCCGAGGCGCGCGGTGTGCCCGTGCGAGGGCTCTCGATCCTCTTCATGGTCCTGCTGGGGATCTCGGTCGCCCTGTCCATCCAGGTGGTCGGTGCCCTGCTGGTGCTGGCCCTGCTCATCACCCCGGCGGCAGCGGCCCTCAAGGTCACCTCCGCGCCGGGGCTCGTGGTCCTGCTGAGCGTGCTGTTCGCGTGCACGTCGGTGGTGGGCGGCATCCTCCTCGCGCTGGGGGGCCGCATCCCGATCAGCCCCTACGTCACCACGATCTCCTTCGTGATCTACCTGCTGTGCCGGGTGGTCGGTTCACGTCGGGCGGCGGCACGATCACGTACGGACGGCCTCCCGCGGGGCGCCGCCGCGACGCGGGGCTAGGGCTCCCGGGTCCGGTCCGCCTGCTCGACGGCGTCGGTCAGGGCCTGTTCCATACTGCGCAGGAAGCGCGTGACCGTCTCGGTCTCCGCGTCCGTCAGGCCGTCGGCCGCGACGAGGACACCGCGCTTCTCGATGTCGAAGGCAACGCGGAACTCCTCCGTGGCCTTCTCACCGGGCTCGATGATCACGGAGCGGCGGTCCACCGGGTGGCGCCGGCGGCGGATGAACCCGGCCCTCTCGAGCCTGTCGATCACGAGGGTGGTGGACGCGCTCGAGATCCCGAGGGCCAGCGCCAGCTCCTTCGGGCTCGCCCCCTCGTCGCGCTGCCAGACCGAGAGCAGATAGCGCAGCGCGCTCAGGTCCGTCTCGTTGACGTTGAGCCGTCGGCCGAGGCGCCGGCGCAGGTCGTTCTCCAGGGTGCGGTATGCGCGCAGGGCGTTGAGGACGTCGACGCCGGTAGGCGCGCGGTCGGTCGGCGGTGCGGACGCGTCGGAGCTGCCCGGCGGGTACCAGTAGCCCGCTCCCTGCTGCGCGTCCGATGAATCCATGTCCTTAGCTTAGGTCATCTAGTAGTCAATCCTTCTAGCTACCGGCCCGGATCACTCCGGAGCCGGCGGCGCGGCGTCCTGGGGTGCAGCCGTGCCCAGGACTGCCGGGAACTCGAGTCCCGATACCGCTCGCCCTAGGTCGCCGAGGAACCGGTGGATCACGGCGCTCTCTCCGGGAGAGAGCGCGTTCGCGGCAGCCATCATGCGCTCGTGCAGGGTCCCCATGGTGGCGCGGACCTCCTCGTCCGTCGCGGCGGTGGGCCAAATCTCGACGGCCCGCCGGTCCGTGGCACTCGGGCGGCGTTCGGCGTGGCCGCTCTTGGTCAGACGGTCGACGAGGACCGTCGTCGCCGCCGTCGAGATGCCGAGCTCGCGCGCGAGTACCGCCGCGGTCAGCGGCGTGCCGGTCTGCCCGGCGCGGAGCAGGAGGCGCAGCGCCGTCATGTCCGACCGCCCGAGATGCATGGAGTCCCTGCTCCGGCCGCGCATGGCGATCTCGGCGGTCCGGTACCGCCGCACGGCGTCGATCAGGTCCTCGAGGCGCTCCGGACCGGGACCGGAGGTCTGCCGGTCCGCTGTCGGAACCGCGGCGGGAGGGACGGGAGGATCGGGCGGCACAGGAATCAGCGTAGTCGAGGGCGGCCACCGGCGTCCCGGGTATGGGGCGGTATCGCAGCGGACGCCGGATGGGGTACCGTCCCGCTGCCGCGCATCAGGGCCGGGAGGCCGACGCCGAGCACTCCGGGCACAGCCCGTGGATCTCGACCGTGTGTGCGGTGTCGGTGAAGCCGTGGTCGGCGGCGACGCGCGCGGCCCACTGCTCGACAGCGGGAGCCTCGATCTCCACGGCCCGGCCGCAGTTCCTGCACAGCAGGTGATGGTGGTGGTGCTCCACGGCGCAGCGACGGTAGACCGCCTCGTTGTCGCCGCTGCGCAGCACGTCCACGAGGCCGTCGTCGGCCATGGACTGCAGGATCCTGTACGTCGTCGCGAGCGAGACCGACTCCCCGCGGTCGTGGAGCACCCGGTGGAGCTCCTGGGTGCTGACGAAATCGTCGAGGTCGTCGAGGGCGGCACTGACCGCACGGCGCTGGCGCGTGACGCGCTGCGCGCCTCCCGTTCCTACCGTGGGCCCTGCCTCGGATGTCGCCTCAGGCGTCATGTTCCAACCTTCCCGAGGGCACCGGACGTGCCCTGGACCAGAGTCAAGATTATCAGCGTGGCCGCGGGTAGTCTGGGCGCATGCTGCTGACCAAGTTCTCGCACTCCTGCGTGCGTCTCGAGCAGGACGGCGCCGTGCTCGTCATCGATCCGGGCTCCTTCTCGGAGGTCGAGGAGGCCCTCGAGGACGCTGCCGCGATCCTCGTCACCCACGAGCACCCCGATCACATCGACCTGGAACGGGTGGTCGCCGTGCTCGCGGCGAACCGTTCCATGCAGCTCTGGGCTCCACCCGGTGCCGCCGATGCCGTCACGCAGGGCCTGGGCGATGCCGCGGGTGACCGGGTCCACGCCGTGGCCGGTGGCGAGGACTTCTCCACCGCGGGCTTCGACGTCCGGACGTTCGGCGGCCAGCACGCGCTGATCCATCCCCTCATCCCCATGATCGCCAACTTGGGGTTCCTCGTCCGGGGGGTCGGGGGAGCAGGGGGCCCCGTCTACCACCCGGGCGACTCCTTCGTCGTCCCCGACGGCATCGACGTCCGGACGCTGCTCGTCCCCGTCCACGCGCCCTGGTCGAAGCTCGCCGAGGTGGTGGACTTCGTGGCCTCCGTGCGTGCGCCGCGCGCGTTCCAGATCCACGACGCATTGTTGAACGAGACCGGGCTCGGCATGGTCGAGGGCCACGTCACCCGGCTCGGTGCGCGCTACGGGACCGTGTTCCGCCATCTGGAGGTCCGCGAGGGCGTCGAGGTCTGACGGGCGCCACCCGGGCGCCCCGGGTCCTTGGTGCGCGGACCGGCGTGTGGTGGACTGGCCTGCATCAGGGCCGGCCGCGGTGATCACCGCGGTCCGGCCGCCCGTCCCGACAGGAGATCTCGATGAAGACTCTGATGGATGTGCAGGAACTGCAGGACCGGATGACCTCCGGCCTGCAGACCATCCTGCTCGACGTGCGCTGGTCCCTGGGCGACCCCCACGGCCACGAGCACTACCGCGCCGCCCACATACCCGGTGCCGTGTATGTGGACATGGAGACCCAGCTCTGTTCCCCCGGCGGTCCGGGCATCGGCCGTCACCCGCTGCCCACGGCCGAGGCGCTGCAGGAGGCCGCCCGCCAGTGGGGCCTGAACGACGGCGACGTCGTGGTCGCCTACGACGACTCGGGGAACCTCGCGGCCGCCCGCCTCTGGTGGCTCCTGCGTGACGCCGGCGTCACGCAGGTCAGCCTGCTCGACGGCGGCCTGACCGCGTGGCGCGCCGCAGGGTTCGACGTCGAGGGCGGGGAGGAGCGCCACTGCGTCGGCACCGTGCACCTCACCCCGGGTCACATGCCGGTCGTCTCGGTCCCGGACCTCCTCGACGCCTCGGTGGTCGACGTCCTGATCGACGCCCGTGCAGGTGAGCGTTTCCGCGGCGAGCAGGAGCCGGTGGATCCGCAGGCCGGCCATATCCCCGGCGCGGTCAGTGCGCCGACGGCGGACAACCTCGCGGCGGACCGGCGCTTCCGCACCGCGGACGAACTCCGGCGCCGCTTCGGGGCCCTCGGCGCCGACCGCGGGCGCGTCGCGGTCTACTGCGGCTCCGGCATCACGGCAGCCCACGAGATCGCCGCCCTGGACATCGCGGGCATCGACGCCTCACTGTTCCCGGGTTCGTGGTCGCAGTGGTCCACGACGCCGGGCCTCCCGGTCGCGACGGGCGCCTGACCCGGCGCGCAGGGGCGGTTCGACGGCGGGCCCGTCACTGGTCCGCCCCGGGTTGCTCGGGTAGCGTCGGGGCATGACCCCAGGAC
The DNA here is from genome assembly GCF_058269195.1 of Arthrobacter sp. TJ-240. Taxonomy (NCBI): domain Bacteria; kingdom Bacillati; phylum Actinomycetota; class Actinomycetes; order Micrococcales; family Micrococcaceae; genus Arthrobacter; species Arthrobacter sp. TJ-240. Next base: position 54,320 of record NZ_JBZCNG010000010.1, on the reverse strand, counting down.
GCCCCGTGCCACCGCCCCTGCGCGGCCGCGTGACACTGCCCGACGCGTCGTCGCACACCGGCGTCCGACCAGCCGCAACCCCAGGAGGCACGATGCCCACGCTGTTCACGAGGATCATCGACGGCGAGATCCCTGGCCGGTTCGTCTGGCAGGACGAGGACGTCGTCGCGTTCCTGACCATCGCCCCGATCACGCCGGGGCACACGCTCGTGGTGCCGCGCCGGGAGATCGGGCACTGGCTCGACGCCGACCCTGACACCCTGGCCACGGTGATGGCGGTGGCGCAGACCGTCGGCCGGGCGCAGGAGAAGGCATTCGGGGCGAAACGCGTGGGGGTCCTGCTCGAGGGCTACGAGGTACCCCACCTCCACGTCCACGTGTGGCCCACGCAGTCGCCGCAGGACTTCGACCTCCGGCGCGTCGACCACGACCCCGACCCGGGAGCGATGGACCGCGCCGCCGACGCCCTGCGCACCGCCCTCCGGGACGCGGGGCACGGCGCCCACGTCCCGGGGTAGACGGGCCGACGGCGGTCCGGCCACCCCTACCGCGTCGCTGCCAGTGCCTCGTTGAGTGCGGTCCGCACGCGCTTCTCGGACACCGAGTACGCCGTCCCGAGGTCCTGCGCGAAGAGGCTGACGCGCAGCTCCTCGATCATCCAGCGCACGCGCCGGAGGGCGGCCGGGCGGTGACGCCCCGCGGCGAGGGACGCCACGGCGTCGTCGTACTCGTCCTCCAGCCGCTGGATCACCGCGGTGGCGAGACCGTCGCGCTGCACGTTCGTGGGCAGCTTCTCCAGCCGGACCTCGATGGCCTTCAGATACCGGGGCAGGTGCGCCAGCTGCGCGTAGCCCGTCGCCGCCACGAACCCGGGGTACACGAGGTGCTCGAGCTGGCTCCGGACGTCGTTCAGGGCCGTGATGAGCGCGAGGCTCGTGGTGCCCTTGAGCTGCTTCTGGATCCGGCGGTTGCTGGACAGCACGCGCTCCACCGTCGCGGTCACCGTGAAGACGGTGTCGATGAGCTCGGCGCGGACGTCCTCGTACAGCCGGTCGAAGGCCTCCTCGGTCCAGGGCAGCTCCTCGGGCACGAGCTTGTCGATCGCCGCGAGCGAGCAGTCCCGGATCAGCTCCGCGACGCTGCCGTGCGGGTTCTGGCTGAAGGTGAGCTTCTCGGTGTTGCTCAGGTGCTCCAGGACGTACTTCGCCGGGCTCGGGATCCGCAGCGCCAGGAGCCGGATGACACCCGCGCGCATGACCGTGGCCTGCTGGCCGGCGTCGGGGAAGACCTTCAGGCCCACGGAGGTGCCCTCGTCCACCAGGGCGGGGAAGCCCGTGATCCGGTGTCCGGCGACGGTGCGGGACACCTCGCGCTCGACGGCGCCGAAGACCCACGCCTTCTCTCCCGTGCGTTCCGCGACGGCCGGCGCCTCGGCGACGGCGATCCCGCCGCGGGAGGCAGGGGCGGCGCCGGTGCGCCCGCCCGTCCGGGGCGCGTCGGCGGCGGGGGCGCCGCGGCCGGCCCGCCCGGAGGCGGGACGTCCCTCGTCGCGTCCGGCGGGGCCCGTGCCAGCGCCGCGGCCGCCCCGACCGGGTCCTCCCGAGGGCCGTGTGCTGCCGGGCGTGGCGCCGAGGGACTGCGCGATGGCACGGCTGACCGCGGGCGCGAGCGACTCCTTGAGCGCCTCGAGGTCGCGGGACTCGTCGAGCACCCGTCCACCGGCGTCGACGATGCGGAACATCATCAGCAGGTGCTGCGGGACGGCCGACCAGTTCCACGAGCCCGGCGGGATGACGTGTCCGCGCAGGCGGCGCAGCGCGAGTTCGAGGGACGCCTCGAGATCGTCCTCGGCGGGGTCGAAGTCGCCGGCGAGCGCGGCGACGGCGGCCCGGGCGACGTCGGGGGCGGGCACAAAGTTCTTCCGCACCTGCTTGGGCAGGGACTTGATGAGCGCGGTGACGAGTTCCACGCGCTGGCCGGGGATCTGCCAGCGGAACGGCTTCGGCTCGAGCTGGTTGAGGAACAGCACCGGGATGGTGACCGTGACGCCGTCGTGCGCCTCGGGGGTCAGGGGCGAGAACTCGTACGTCAGCGGCAGCTCGAAGCCCGCCTGGTGCCAGGTGCTCGGGAACGCCGCCTCGTCGAGTTCCGCCGCGTCCTCACTGAGGAGCTGCTCCGGGTCGAAGTCGAGCAGGTCGGGGTGGTCCTGGCGGGCCTGCTTCCACCAGGAGTCGAAGTGCCGTTCGGAGACGACGTCGGGGCCGATGCGCTGGTCGTAGAACTCGAAGAGCGTCTCGTCGTCGACCCGCAGGTCACGCCGTCGCAGCCGGTTCTCGAGCTCCTCCACCTCGGCGAGGCGGGCCTGGTTGCGGCTGAAGAAGGTGTGGTGCGTCTTCCAGTCGCCCTCCACGAGGGCGTGCCGGATGAACAGTTCGCGGGCCACGTCCCGGTCGATCCGCCCGTAGTTGATGCGGCGCTGGGGCACGATCGGCACACCGTAGAGCGTGACCTTCTCGTAGGCCATGACCGAGCCCATCTTCCTCGACCAGTGCGGCTCGCTGTAGGTGCGCTTCACGAGGTGCGGTGCCACCTGTTCGGCCCACAGGGGGTCGATGCGGGCGACCACCCGGGCCCAGAGCCGAGAGGTCTCCACCAGTTCGGCGGCCATGACCCAGTCGGGCGACTTCTTGAACAGCGCCGACCCCGGGAAGACCGCGAACCGGGTCCCGCGGGCACCGGCGTACTCCCGCTTGCGCTGGTCGTAGAGGCCGATGTTGCTGAGCAGACCGGAGAGCAGGCTGACGTGGATCTGCTCGTGCAGGCCCACGGGGTCCACGGGTCCGGCGGGCAGCGTGATGCCGAGCGGCTTCGCGAGCTGGCGCAGCTGCTGGAAGAGGTCCTGCCACTCCCGGACGCGCAGGTAGTTGATGAACTCGGCCTTGCAGAGCTTCCTGAACTGCGTCGAGGAGAGCTCGTCCTGCTTCTCCTGGAGGTAGCGCCACAGGTTGAGGAAGGCCGTGAAGTCGGAGTTCTCGTCGACGAAGCGCTTGTGCTTCTCCGCCGCCTGCTGCTGCTTCGCCGGCTGGTCGGCCGAGGGCCGCTCGCGGGGGTCCTGGATGGTCAGTGCGGCCGCGAGGACCATGACCTCCTTGACGGCGCCGCGCGAACCGGCCTCGACGATCATGCGTCCCAGCCGGGGGTCCACGGGAAGCTGCGCGAGCTTGCGACCGACGGCGGAGAGCCCGCCGTCGTCCTTCAGCGCGCCGAGCTCACGCAGCAGGGCCACGCCGTCGTTGATGGCCTTGGTCTCGGGAGGTTCCACGAACGGGAACTCCGCGATGTCCTTGGGGCTGCGTGTGACGCCCATGGCCGCCATCTGCAGGATGACCGCGGCGAGGCTCGTGCGGAGGATCTCCGGCTCCGTGAACGGCCGGCGGGACTCGAAATCCTCCTCCGAGTAGAGGCGGATCGCGATGCCGTCGGAGACGCGGCCGCTACGGCCCGACCGCTGGTTCGCAGACGCCTGCGAGACGCGCTCGATCGGCAGGCGCTGCACCTTGGTGCGGTGGGAATAGCGCGAGATGCGTGCCGTCCCCGTGTCGATCACGTACTTGATCCCCGGCACGGTGAGGGACGTCTCGGCGACGTTCGTGGCCAGCACGATGCGGCGGTGGTTGCCCGTGGGGCGGAAGACGCGGTGCTGCTCCTCGAGGGACAGGCGCGCGAACAGCGGGAGCACCTCGGTGCCGCGCAGGCGCGTTGTGGACTGGATCCTCGCCCGGAGCGCGTCCGCGGCGTCGCGGATCTCGCGCTCGCCGGAGAAGAAGACCAGGATGTCACCCGGCGCCTCGAGGGAGAGTTCGTCCACGGCGTCGCAGACGGCATCCAGGGGGTCGCGTTCCTCCTCGAGCTCGCTATCCGCACCGCCGTCGCCGTCGTCGATCCCGCCCGGCAGCTGGTCGAGCGGCCGGTACCGGATCTCCACGGGGTAGGTGCGGCCCGAGACCTCGATGATCGGTGCGGGGGAGGTGTCCGCGACGGCGGCATCGGCGGCGAAGTGCGCGGCGAACCGCTCGGGGTCGATGGTGGCCGAGGTGATGATGACCTTGAGGTCCGGCCGCTCGGGCAGGATCCGCCGGAGGTAGCCGAGGATGAAGTCGATGTTCAGGCTGCGCTCGTGCGCCTCGTCGATGATGATGGTGCTGTACTTGCGCAGCATCCTGTCGTGCTGGATCTCGGCGAGCAGGATGCCGTCGGTCATGAGCTTGATCTTGGTCTTGCGGCCCACCGAGCCGGTGAAGCGGACCTGGTAGCCCACCTCCTCGCCGAGCGGGACCTGCAGTTCCTCGGCGATGCGCTCGGCCACGGTGCGGGCAGCGAGGCGCCGCGGCTGGGTGTGACCGATCAGGCCGCGCTCCGCCAGGCCGAGCTCGAGGCACATCTTGGGGATCTGCGTCGTCTTCCCGGACCCGGTCTCGCCGGCGATGATGGTGACCTGGTTGGCCGCGATCGCGGCCATGATGTCTGCCCGGCGTTCCGAGACTGGAAGGTCCGCGGGGTAGGAGATTGTCAGTGTCATGGTTGCCTGCCAGTCTAGTTGCTCGTGCCGGACCGCAGGCGGGCGTTCACTGAGGGCTGGGCTCCGGCTCGACGGCGTCGTCGGTGCGGGCGGGCACCCCCGCCGATCGGCGCAGGCGGTCGGCCACGACGACGGCGCGCTCGCGCATCTCGGCCGGCTCGAGCACCTCGAAGTCCACGTCCCAGCTCGCCAGATAGGCGAGGGGGAAGTCCAGCGAGTCGAAGCCGGCCCGGAGCAGCGTGGCGTGCTCGCCGTCCGCCTCGAGCGTGCCCGTGTTCGAGGGCACACGCGACTCCAGCTCGTGCAGGGGCGCGTGGAACCTGATGACGGCGTCGTAGGAGTACGGCGAGCGCGTGATGGACTCCTGCACGTAGGCTGCGAGGTCCGTGGCCGGCAGGGGGCGGGGCGTGAAGCGGTCGCGTGCGACGGGGATGCTGTGGCAGCGGTCCACGCGGAAGGTCCGCCAGTCCTCCCGCGACCGGTCGAACGCCACGAGGTACCAGCGCCGTCCCGTGTCCACGAGGCGGTACGGCTCCACGACGCGGCGGGAGGACTCGCCGTCGTGCCGTTCGTAGCGGAAGGCCACGCAGCGGCGCTCGGTGATGGCCGACGAGAAGGCGGTCAGTACCTCGGGGTTCACGGGCGTGCTCGCGGCCGCCATGCGGGTCACCGCGGAACGGAGACCGGAGAAGCGGGGGCGGAGGCGGGCCGGGAGCACCTGCTCCAGTTTCGTGAGGGCACGGACGGACGCCTCGCCGACGCCGGAGACAGGGCTCGCCGTGACCGCCGTGAGGCCGATCGCGACGGCGAGTGCCTCGTCGTCGTCGAGCAGCAGCGGCGGGAGCTGGGCGCCGGCGCCCAGCTGGTAGCCGCCGGCCACGCCGGGCGAGGCATTGATGGGATAGCCCAGCGTGCGCAGCTTGCCGATGTCCCGCCGGACCGTGCGCTCGGTGACATCCATGCGCCGAGCGAGCGCCGGTCCGGTCCACTCACGCCTCAGCTGGAGGAGCGAGAGAAGCTGCAGGAGGCGTGCCGACGTCTCGATCATGGTCCAACGGTACGGCCGACCGCGGACAGGAACGGTCCGTATTGCCACCCGGTCACAGGCGATCCGCGCTGTCGGCCTCCCGGATCCCGTCCGCGGTCAGGTGCGGCCGGTTCCGGGGTCGCGCGGCGCCCGGTCGTGGCTCACCTTCGACAGCGTGAAGATCCCGTAGCGCATCGCACCGGTGCGGTAGGCCAGGATCATGCGCGGGAGGATCAGGAAGGAGATGCGGCTGCGTGCGACGCGACGGGCCTCGCGGTCGACGAGCACGGCCTTCACGAGCCGAGCGGCGCAGATCGTCCAGGTGCGTGCGACGCGGCGGCTGACGTCCTCATAGGCCGTGACCGTGAAGCCGGCCGCCACTGCCATCGCCTCGTAGTCCTCGCGCGTGCCCATCGACGGCAGCCGCCCATCCCGGCAGATCGGCTCGAGCAGGTGGCGTACCTTCCACGCGCGGGCCTCGGTCTCGGCGAGCCAGGCGCAGATGACGAAGCGGCCGCCGGGGACCAGCACGCGGTGCGCCTCCGCGAAGAACCCGGGCTTGTCGACCATGTGTTCGCTCGACTCGATCGCCCAGGCGGCGTCGGCCGAGGCATCGGGCAGCCCGCTGACGAGCCAATCGCGGACGTGGATGTCGACGCCGGGTACCGCATGCGCGGCGGCGTAGCGGGCCTGTTCGGCTGAGAGGGTGAGACCGGTGACGGCGACCCCGTGTGCGGCCGCGAGCAGCCGTGCGGTGGAGCCGTAGCCGCAGCCGATGTCGACGCACGCCTCGCCCGGGGTGAGGCGCAGCCGTTCGCCGACCGCTCGGCTCAGCGCCTCGACCGCCTGGGTGGACGTCTCGCGACCCGTCGTCCACAGCCCGTGATGGACATGCTCGCCCCACACGCCCCGATAGATCGGGTCGAGGTCGTCGTAGTGGTCCGCGACCGCTGCGGCGTTCTGGGAGATGTCGGGGACGATCACGCCAACACGCTACAACGACGCTCCATGCCCCCGTAAGGGTCCCGCTCGCGAAGAGAAACCCCGGGTCGACCGCGAGAGGGCTCCGGCCTGCCCTGCCGGTCGAGGAGACCTCGCCCTACGCGCGTCCCCTTCCTGCCAGCCAGAGCGCCCAGCAGCAGAACCCCGCCACTCCCACGACCACCACCGGGAGGCTGGAGCCGGCGTCACCCAGCAGCAGTGCGAGCAGGGCCACGGGCTGCGCGAGGAGCTGGATGCGGAGGAAGGACCGCGCGAGCTCTCGCAACGCACCCACACTGATCCACCCGCGGAGGGGGAGGTGGGCGAGCAGGAGGTAGAGCACGAACACTGCGTGGAGCCCGGCGACGAACACCAGGAGCCACGGTGATCCGGCGGGCAGATTCACCGCATACGCGACCACGAGCAGCATCAGGGACAGGAACGCGAGACCGATCGACGGAAGCACCGCCGCACCGACCGCCACCAGGACGGGCACCGCGATCCAGGCGGAGCCCTCCCAGACCACGGTTCCGAGCAGGACGGCCACCAGCGCCGTCGCCCCCCTCACCACGGCCAGCGGGACGAGCCCGCCCCGGTCGGGGACGGCACGGTCCGACGCACCAGGCCGCGCTGCACCAGGCCGCGCTGCAGAACGGTCGGCCGCGCGCGCCGGCAGAGGGAGCTTCATGGGGTCCCGCCGACGGCCGGGGCGACAGGGGTGCCGGAGTCGGGGACGCCGCGGTTCCCGCCCCGCCGTCCGGCCTGCCGGGCCAGCAGCCGGAGACCGGACTCGAGGTCGGGCCCCATCGCGGCGAAGAGGTCCGTACCCCCGGTGGTGGAGGCCGGCATGTCCCGCGCGCGCGGCCCTGGCCCGGACCGCACGTCCGCCGGGGCGCCGACGAACACCGGGATGCCGTCGTCCTGCAGGGCTGCGAGGAGCAGGCGGCGCCGGAGGAGCGTCACCCGCACGGCCTCCGCCTGGGACGCCGTCATCCCTCCCGGCCGCAGCGGGGGCACGCAGTCCACGCCGGCCACGAGGTGGCCCTGCGCATGCCACAGGCGCAGCAGGCGTGCCGGCTCGGCATCGAGGAAGGCGGAGAACACGACGACGACGGTGCCCGGCGGCGGGACCGGATCACGGCGGCGCCGCTTCCGGGGGACCACCGGCGTACCCGCCAGCCGGGTCCGGATCTGCTCCAGGTGCCGGGCCCCGCCCGCGGAGCGCAGGGGGCGGCGGGTGCCGGACAGGTCATGCAGTCCCACCCGGTCCCCGCCGGCCAGGAAGGACGCCGCCACCGTCGCCGCCGCCACCCGCGCCACATGGAGGGACCCCGGACCCGGGCGCCGCGGCCCTGCGGCGAACCAGTCGGCGGTCGACGCCGGAAGGTCGTACGCCTGGTCGACCACGAGGAAGACGGAGGCCTCGGCATCGGCGTAGGACCGCCGCACCATGAGCCGGTCCTGGTCGGTGGAGCGGCGTGCGGTGGCGCGCCAGTCGATCCGCCGCAGCGCATCGCCCGCCTGCAGGGGTGCCACGGACCGCAGTTCCCCGCCCTCGCCCGGTCGCCTCGACACGTGGGTGCCTGCGAGGCCGACGAGGCGGCGGGAGGCAGGCCGCGGGAGAAGAGGACCGATCGGTGGGAGGACGCTGACGCGGACCGGCGGACGGGACACGAAGGGCGAGGAACGCGTGAGGTCCGCGGTGAAGCCGGATGCACCGTAGGACAGCACGTCGCGCTCACCCGAGAACGGTGCCCGGACCAGCAGCGGGCACTCCTCGCCGGCTCTCAGCACGAGCGCATCCGGCGGGCACCCGGGTGCGGCCAGGACGGCCGCGACGAGACCTTCGGAGGACGCGCGGCCGGCCGGCCCCGAGGTGAGCAGCAGTCGCAGCCGGGAACCCTGTCCCTCGGCCCGCCTGTCCGCGGCGATGCCGACGGGTGTCTCCTCCCCGGCGGGCGATGCCGGGCGGCCCGCGAGGGCCAGGAGGGCGAACGGGGCTGCGAGCGCGACGGTGTCCGGCCGGCCTGCGACGAATCCCGCCACCACGCACACCAGCGCCACGATGACCGCCAGGGCCGCACCGGCGGACCGGGTGAGTCCGCCGGCCCTGCTCCCGGCCCCGCCCCTAGCCATGGGGCACGGTCGACGGCGCGGGCACCTCGGCCAGCACGTCGCGCACCACGCGCTCCGCAGCGACCCCCTGCGCCCAGGACGACGGCGTGAGGGTGAGCCGGTGCGCGAGGACCGCCACGGCGCCCTCCTTGATGTCCTCGGGGAGGACGAAGGTGCGCCCGTCGAGGACGGCGAGGGCGCGGCCGAGAAGCACGAGTGCCTGGGACCCGCGCGGCGAGGCGCCCACCTCGACATCGGGGTGGCGGCGCGTCGCCGCGGTGAGGCGCACCGCGTAGTCGATGACGTCGTCGTCCACGCCCACGGACTCCACGGCGGACTGCAGCCGCACCAGCCCGTCGCCCGTGGTCACGTTCGCCACCCGCGTCCCGTCCTGCCGCCGAGCCAGGCGCCGGGCGATGATGTCCTGCTCGCCGCCGGGACCGGGATACCCGAACCGGAGACGGACGAGGAAGCGGTCCAGCTGCGCCTCGGGCAGCGGGTAGGTGCCCTCGAACTCGATCGGGTTCGACGTCGCGAAGACGTGGAACGGCCGCTGCAGCCGCAGGGTGGTGCCCTCCACCGACACCTGCGCCTCCGCCATGGCCTCCAGCAGCGCGGACTGCGTCTTGGGGGAGGTCCTGTTGATCTCGTCGGCAAGGAACAGCCCCGTGAAGATCGGTCCCGGCTTGAACTCGAACTCGCGCGTGGCGGGATTGAAGATGGAGGACCCCGTGACGTCCGAGGGCAGGAGATCGGGCGTGAACTGCAGACGCCGGAAGTCGAGGCCGAGCGCCTGGGCGAGGGTCTTGGCCGCGAGCGTCTTGCCGAGTCCGGGGAGGTCCTCGAAGAGCACGTGGCCGCCGGCGAGGACCGCCGCGAGCGCGAGGCGGAGCGCGCCCTCGGCGCCGACGACGACGGTACCCGTGCGGTGCAGTACCTCCCCGCCCAGCCGGGCGGCGGCCGCGGGAGCGAACGCCCGAGCGGTGTCCGGGACGGTACCCGGGGCGGGAGCGTCGGGATCGATGGTGCTCATGCGGTCTCCTGGGGATGCGGTGCAGGCTGTGCAGGCTGTGCAGGCGGTGCGCCGGGGATGAGGACGAGCGCCGCGAGTTCGTCGACGACGGCGCGGAGCTCGCGGGAGGTGGGCGAGAGGGGGTGGGGCTGCGCGGTGAACGCGCGGAGGGCGTCGCTGCGCGGTGCGTCCGGCCGAGCCGCAGCCACCAGGACCGCGAGCGCGTGCACCTCCAGGACCGCGCGTGCCCCGGGCTCCGCGGACGCCAGCGAGAACTCGAGCGAGTGGAGGTCGGCGAGGCCGTGCACCGGTTCGGGGAGCGGTGGCAGGACGGCACGCGGGACGTCGACCGCCTCGAGGAGCCCGTTGGCGACGCCGGCCGCGACCGCAACCCCGACGAGCATGACGGCATGGCGTGCATCGAGGCCGAAGAACCAGCCCGCCGCGACGGCAAGGACGACCAGTGCGGCGGTGATGACCCACGCCGAGCGCTTCACGGAGCCTCCATCCGGCGGGAGGGCAGGGCGGCCGAGAGTTCCCGGACCGCGGTGAGCGCCTGGTCCCGGTCGTCCTGGCCCAGCGGCGACGCGGTGCCGGTGCCCGCCCGGCCGAACCGGGCGCGCTGGTAGAGGCGCGTCAGCACGGCCAGGGGAGCAGGGGGGAGGTCGAGGGCCGTGGCTGCGGCGGTCGCGAAGTCCGACGTCGTCTGGGCGCGGGTCCTCGCCACGCCCGCCGTCGCGCACAGGCGCTCGAAGTCGAGCCAGCACCGGATGACGACGTCCGAGGTGTCCGCATCCGTGGTCAGGAACGCCTGGGAGGCGTCCGTCCAGGCAGGGAGCGCGTCGGCCGCGAGGGAGGGTGGATCGTGCTGTTGCGGGTCGGTCTGCTCGGACACGCCGTCCTCGGCCTCCCGCTGCGCGCGGAACCGCTGCAGGAAGCGCACCAGCAGGGCGAGCCCCGCCATCACCAGTACCAGCAGTGCCGCGACGGCCCAGTCGCCGGCGATCTCGACGCGCTCGCCGTCGGGCAGGGGTTCCGCGGTGCCGGTGGCGGTCGGTGAGGGCGTGCTCGGCTGTTCCGTCACGGCGGCCGGTGCCTCCACGACGGGGTCCGCCGAGAAGTCGCCGATGAAGCCTGCCGCGAGGACGGCCAGGACCAGCATGATCACGGTCAGGGCGGGGACGACGGGTGCACCGGACGCGCGTCGCGGCCTGAGCTTCGTCGCCACGCGTCCCCTGCCGGTAGGTGCCAGTACGGTCCCCGGGACCGCGTGCTGGAGAGCCTACCAAAAGCAGAACCGCCGCCGGCCTGATGGCCGACGGCGGTGGACTCTGCGTGAGTCGGTGTGCCCTCGATAGGATTCGAACCTACGACCTTCTGCTCCGGAGGCAGACGCTCTATCCCCTGAGCTACGAAGGCAGACACGTGAGTTTCCGTGCCGGTTGGAGACTCGTCGAGCTTAGCAGGTGAGCAGGGTCCGGGAAAACGCGGGGACCCTTCCCGGCCGCGTCAGTAGCCCAGGAAGGCGTCCGTCTTCACCCGGGACACGCCCGCGGAGCGCACCGTGGTGCGGAAGCCGCCGATGAACGCCGGTGATCCCGAGACGAGCACCGTGCGGCTGCCGAGATCCGGCACGGCGGCCAGGAGATCGTCCGCCGAAGGGTCCGCCCCCGCGTACGTCCACGCCCCGGGCAGCGGAGGGACGTCACTCCCGGAAGGCAGGAAGAGCACCACACGGGTGCCGAGCTCTGCCAGCTCGTCGCGGTACGCGATCTCCTGTGCGTCGCGCACCACGTAGACGAGGACGACGTCGCGGGTCTCGCCCCGCGCGGCCAGGTCCCTGAGCTGGCTGATGAACGGGGTCACGCCGATGCCGCCCGCGGCGAGCAGCAGCGGGACGGACGGGTCACGCGGCAGGCAGAAGTCGCCCCCCACGAGGGTGCCGGTGATCCGTGCGTCGCGGGGCAGGTCGAGCAGCGCCTTCTTGAACGAGCTGCCGGATTCGGTGGTGCGCAGCCCGAAGGTGACGTCGTCCTGCTGGGGCGCGGAGGTGATGCTGAAGACCCTCCGGCTGCCGCGGCCGTCCGCGCCGCGGTGCGGCAGGCTCAGCTCCATGTACTGGCCGGCGCGGAACCGCACGGGTTTCGCCGGCGCGAAGACGAGTTCGGTACTGGTCGGCGTGAGCCGCCGCGAGCCCGCGAAGGACAGCCGCACGCCCCGCCGCTGTCCCATGAGGAACGCCACGGCGTTGCCGATGACGAGCGCGAACTCGGGGCCGAGGAACACCGGGCCGACGGAGAGCTGGAGCGCGAACACGACGGCCACGACGGCCGCGAAGAGCCACTGCTGCCGGCGCAGCGGGGGCAGCGTGAGCGGTTCGGTCATCATGAACCCGAGCAGGAACAGGACGGGGTAGGAGGTCAGGACGAGCTGGAGACCGGCCCCGGGCGCCATGCCCCCCTGTACGAGGCCCACCAGGAGGAGCCCGAGCGCCACGACGAGGAAGACCAACCCCATGGACAGCTTCCGCGTGCGGTACAGGAGCAGGGCGGCGCCCACCGCGACGACGGGCAGCATGTACGGGTTGGCGACCCACCAGGCGGCCGCACCGACGCCGAGGAGCGTGGCGACGACGGCGCCGGTCGCCGCCGGGTTGAGGACATGGCGCCCGCGGAAGGCGAGGAGGAACTTCGACGCGCCGGCTGCCGCCCCGGCCACCAGGATGCCCCCGAGCCCGGCGGCGGTGCTCGACGGGAACATGATGAGGAACACGATCAGGCCCGTGATGAGGGAGGACTCGCTGTGCGGTCGGAGCCGCAGGATCAGGGCCATCAGCCGGGTGCCGACGATCGTCCCGCCCACCGCGGCGGCGAGTGTCCCGCCGAGCTCGGCGGGCGTGTAGGCGAGGAGCCCCGCCACCGACAGGACGAACGCCTCGACGGTCAGGACCAGGAGGAGGGTCAGCGTCAGCCGGTACATGGTCGTGCGGCCGAGCAGGCCGTCGAGTACTGCGGTCATGGGAACAGGGCTCCTTGGAGTGCGGCGGACGAGCGGGCGCGACCGTCCGAGTACACGAGGACGTAGTCGAAGTCGAAGGCCGGGGCGAGGTCGGCGGGGTCGGTGACGAACAGGGCCGTGCACAGGCCGTCCGCGGTCATCGCGTCGGAGGCGAGGACCCAGGTGGCGACGACGGTGTCGACGCAGCGGCCCGTCCGGGCGTCGAGGACGTGGTGCAGCCCGTCGCCCCACACGCGGCGGTTGGACGCGGACGCGCACAGGGCGCCCGACCCGAGCCGCACCGTCCCGATGGCCGACGACGGATCGTAGGGGTGCTCCAGGGCGACCGTGATCGTGCCGGCGCCGGTCCGTCGCATGTCGCCGCTCGCATCCACGACCACGTCGTCGTGCCCCTCGGACACGAGGTACTCCAGCATCAGGTCGACGAGCTGTCCCTTGCCCGCGGCGCCGACGTCGAGGAGTGCGGGAGCACTCAGGGCGACGCCGTCCTCCGTCCAGTCCAGGAGGCCCTGCCAGGCGCGGGAGGGCGCCGGTGCCGCGGTGGGCACGAACGAGTACCCGGCGTCGTACCCCAGGGCGGCCAGGCGCTCACCGACCAGCGGCGAGACACCGCCGCCGGTCACGTCGTGGAGGGAGCGCAGCAGCCGGCCGAGCCCGGCGCCGTGGCCCGGCAGCGGCAGGAACCCTCCCGTCGACGCGAGCGCCGTGACACCGGAGTCCTCGCGGAAGCGCGAATAGAGCGCGTCGTACTCCTCGGCGAGGCGCACCAGTGCAGCGCGCTGCCCGGGAAGGAGCACCGCGGCGCTGTCGACGCGCCAGCGGGTGCCGATCGCCTCGAAGGTGAAGGAGTCCGCCACGGGGTGCCCTAGATCTGGGCTTCGCTCTTGATCCTGTCGGTCGCCTCGTTGAAGCCACCGCTGGTGAGGGAGGACCCGGCCACCTTGTCGACCGCGAGGTCGTCGAGCTTCCTGCCCACGATCGCGTCCGAGATGCCGCCCGCGAAGCGCTCCTGGTACATGGTGGTGGTCGGGTTGTCGGGCATGGGCTCCACCTCGACGGCGGTCACGACGTCGGCCTCGAGCGTCATGGTCACGCCCACCTCCTCCGGGCCGGCCGGGGACTGGTAGGAGCCGGTCTCCGTGTAGGTGCCGTCCTCGTATACCTGGCCCGCGGCGTCCGGGCCCGCGGCGTCGCCGGCCTCCGTCGTCGCCGGCACCTCGCCGGCCGGTGCCTCGGTCGCTGCCGGGGTCTCCGCCTGGGACTCCGGGGCGGGAGGCTCGGCCTCGGCGCCGGCGCAGCCCGCTGCCCCGAGGATCGAGGCCGCCGCGAGGGCCGTCAGGACCCGTCGGGGGAGCGGGGACGCTGCCCTGCCGGTCGTCCGAGCGGAGGAAGGGGCGGAGGAAGGGGCGGAGGTCGACGCGAGGAGGGCGTCGGGAAGGCGGACGGTCACTGGGTGCTCCTGGGGTTCGGCGGGACGGGACCGGGCGGGACGCCCCGATACCGGTGCGAAGGTTGAAGCTCGAACTGACGTGCCTGTTCCGTCCAACGTTCCACTCCGTCATTCGTTTCCCCCGGGACATCGGACTGTCGTGTGGATCACAAAGTACCCGCAGCAGTCCTCGCCGTCGCGTCGGCTGCGTCACGCGAATCGGGGCGCCGAGGTGCGCGCCGCTATGCTGGTCTGGTGACTCCCGAAGAACTCTCTGCCGCTATTTCCGCCTGCCTGAGGGCCGCCGTCGAGGACGGTGACCTCCAGCTCGACCTCCCCTCGGAGGTGCGCGTGGAGCGACCGAAGAACCGGGACCACGGGGACTGGGCCACGAACATCGCCCTGCAGCTCGGCAAGAAGGCCGGCATGAACCCGCGCGAGTTCGCCCAGCTGCTCAGCGAGCGCCTCGCGGGCATCGACGGCGTCAAGAGCGTGGACATCGCCGGTCCCGGCTTCCTCAACATCACGCTCGACGCCGGAGCTGCGGGCGAACTGGCGCGCACCATCGTGGACGCCGGCCGAGCCTACGGCACCAATGAGGCGCTCGCCGGCCACACCATCAACATGGAGTTCGTCTCCGCCAATCCGACGGGCCCGCTGCACCTGGCGCACACGCGCTGGGCGGCCCTCGGCGATTCCATCGCCCGCGTCCTGCGTGCCAGCGGCGCGCAGGTGACCACCGAGTACTACATCAACGACGCCGGTACGCAGATGAACAACTTCGCGGACTCCGTCCTCGCGACCATCAAGGGACGCCCGACGCCCGAGGGCGGCTACCCCGGCGAGTACATCGCCGAGCTCGGCCGCGCAGTGCTCGCCGCCCGCCCCGACGTCGCGGACCTCGAGGACGCCGCAGCCCTCCCGATCGTGCGCGCCCTCGCCTACGAGGCGCAGATGGCCGACATCAAGGAGACGCTGGCGGACTTCGGCGTCCACTTCGATGTGTTCTTCTCCGAGTCGGCCCTGCACGACGGCGGTGCGGTCGAGCAGGCGGTCGACCGCCTGCGCGAGCAGGGCCACGTCTTCGACGAGGACGGGGCCGTCTGGCTGCGCACCACCGACTTCGGCGACGACAAGGACCGCGTCCTGATCCGGGCCAACGGGGAACCCACCTACTTCGCCTCCGACGCCGCCTACTACCTCTCGAAGAAGGACCGCGGCTTCTCCGAGAAGATCTACCTGCTCGGCGCGGACCACCACGGCTACATCGGCCGCCTCAAGGCCATCGCGGCCTGCGCCGGCGACGACATGGAGCAGAACATCCAGGTCCTCATCGGGCAGATGGTGTCCGTCAACGGTGCCCGACTGTCCAAGCGCGCCGGCAACATCATCGAACTGCGCGACCTGCTGGACTGGCTCGGCAGGGATGCGCTGCGGTACTCGCTGGGACGCTCGCCGGCGGACTCGGCCATGTCCATCGACCCCGAGCTGCTGCGTAAGAACACCAACGAGAATCCCGTGTTCTACGTCCAGTACGCCCACGCCAGGACCCACGCCGTCGGCCGCAACGCCGTGTCGGCCGGGGTGGACACCAGCACCTTCGACGCCACCTCGCTCGCGCACCCCACCGAAGGCGAGCTGCTGGCCGCCCTCGGCCAGTTCCCCGGCGTCGTCGCGCAGTCCGCGACCTTCCGCGAACCGCACCGCGTGGCCCGCCATCTCGAGGTCATCGCCGGCACCTACCACCGGTGGTACGACGCCTGCCGTGTCGCGCCGCTCGGCGACGCGCCGGTCGAGGACGTGCACCGCTCACGCCTCTGGCTGAACAACGCCACGCAGCAGGTCCTCGCCAACGGACTCGACCTCCTCGGCGTCTCCGCGCCGGAGAGGATGTAGCGGTGACGGGGACGGGATCCGCCGAAGCATCGCCGCTCGCGCCCGAGTGGCTGTCCGTGCCCGCCGAGCCTGCCCGGCTGGACGCGAAACTGTGGGCCGAGGACGTCGGGCGGGGCGCCGACGGCGTCCTGCGCGTCGACGGCGTGTCCGTGACCGACCTCGCCGAGCAGTACGGCACCCCGCTGTTCGTCATGTCGGAGCAGGACTTCCGCACGCGTGCAGCGACGTTCCGCGATGCGTTCGACGAGGCCTTCGCGGACCTGTGCGGGGGAGTGGACGTGTTCTACGCGGGCAAGTCCTTCCTCTGCACCGAGGTGGCCCACTGGGTCCGGGAGGAGGGCCTCGGGCTCGACACCTGCTCGGGCGGCGAGCTCGCCGTCGCGCTCCGCGCCGGGCTGCCCGGCGCGAAGCTCGGACTGCACGGAAACAACAAGTCCGCTGCCGAGATCACCCGGGCCATCGACGCCGGCCTCGGCCGGATCGTCGTCGACAGCATCCAGGAGGTCGCGCTCGTCGGCGACCTCGCCGTGCAGCGCGGCCGCACCGCCAACGTCATGCTCCGCCTCACCCCGGGCGTCCACGCGCACACGCACGAGTTCATCGCCACGGCACACGAAGACCAGAAGTTCGGCCTCTCCCTGACCACCGACCAGGGCCCGGGCCAGGACGGCGGCCAGGAGGGCGACGCCTCGCCGGCCGCCCGCGCCGTCGCGGACGCCCTCGCGCACCCCGGCATCAACCTCCTCGGTGTGCACTGCCACATCGGGTCGCAGATCTTCGAGCCGGAGGGCTTCGAGCTCGCGGCGCAGCGCCTGCTCGGCTTCCTCGCGGGCGTCCGCGACCGGCACGGCGTCGAACTGCCGGAGCTCGATCTCGGCGGCGGCTACGGCATCGCCTACACGGAGGCGGACGAGCCGCGCCCCGCGGCGGAGATCGCGCAGGCCATGGCCGCTGTCGTCGGGACGACCTGCCGGGAGCTGGGGCTGTCCGTACCCCGCATCTCGATCGAGCCGGGCCGGGCGATCGTGGGCCCGAGCACCTTCACCCTCTACACCGCCGGGACCACCAAGACCGTGCGCGTGGATGCCGCGGCCAACGGCTCCGAGGTGGTGCAGGACACCTCCGTTACGCATCCGCGGCGCTATGTGTCGGTGGATGGCGGCATGAGCGACAACCCCCGCCCGGTGCTCTACGGCGCGGATTACTCGGCCGTCCTGGCCTCCCGGACGCCCGAGGCGGCACCCGTGCTCTCGCGCGTGGTTGGCAAACACTGCGAGAGCGGTGACATCGTGGTGCGGGACGTCTACCTCCCCGAGGACACCGGGGCCGGTGACCTCCTCGCCGTCCCGGGCACCGGGGCCTACTGCTGGGTGCTCTCGAGCAACTACAACTACCTGACGCGTCCGCCCGTCGTGGCGGTCGTCGACGGCGTCGCGCGCCTGATCGTGCGCGGCGAGACCGAGGAGGACCTGTTCCGCAGGGACGTCCAGCGCGAGCCCGCCTCGCCAGGCAACGCAGCGCCCGCCACGGATCCAGGAGCCCGCACAGCATGAACTCACCAGAACCCTCCGCGCGACCCCTGCGCGTAGCCCTGCTCGGCTGCGGAAACGTCGGCTCCCAGGTGGCCCGCATCCTGCTCGAGGACGCGGAGAACCTCGGCCGCCGTGCCGGCGCACCGCTCCAGCTCACCGGCGTCGCCGTGCGCAGCCTGGACGCACGACGCGACGTCGACCTGCCGGCGGGGCTCCTCACCACGGACGCCGAGACGCTCGTCGAGGACGCCGACATCGTGATCGAGCTCATGGGAGGGATCGAGCCGGCGAAGTCCCTCATCCTCCGCGCGATCGGTCACGGCGCCACCGTGGTCAGCGGCAACAAGGCGCTCTTCGCGCTGGACGGCCCCGAGCTCTACGAGCAGGCCGACGCCGCGCGCGTGCAGCTGTCCTACGAGGCCGCGGTGGCCGGGGCCATCCCGATCCTCCGACCCATCCGCGACAGCCTCTCCGGGGACCGGATCACGCGCGTGCTCGGGATCGTCAACGGCACCACCAACTACATCCTCGACCAGATGGACTCCACGGGTGCCTCCTTCGCGGACGCGCTGAAGGCCGCGCAGGACCTCGGCTACGCGGAAGCGGACCCGACGGCCGACGTCGAGGGCCACGACGCCGCCGCGAAGGCCGCCATCCTCGCCTCCCTGTCCTTCCACACGCGGTTCGCCCTCCACTCCGTGTACTGCGAGGGCATCACGTCCGTCACCGCCGACGACATCGCGGCCGCCGCCGACGACGGCTACGTCATCAAGCTGCTGGCCATCGCGGAGATGCTCACCGACGAGGCCGGCGAGGCGGGCATCGGCGTCCGCGTGCACCCCACGCTGCTGCCGCGCTCCCACCCGCTGGCCGCGGTCCACGGCGCGTTCAACGCCGTGTTCATCGAGGCGGAGAACGCCGGCGAGCTGATGTTCTACGGCCAGGGTGCAGGGGGCACGCCGACGGCGTCCGCCGTGCTCGGCGACGTGATCAGCGCGGCCCGGCGCATGGTGCTCGGAGGCCCGGGCCGCACCGAGACCACCACGGGCCACGTACCCGCGCTGAGCATCGACACCGTCCGCACGAGTTACTGCATCCGCCTGGAGGTCGCCGACCAGCCCGGCGTCCTCGCGCGCATCGCGCAGATCTTCGCCGAGAACGGCGTCTCCATCGAGACCATGCGCCAGCGCATCCACCAGGGCGGGCACGACGGCGGTACCACCGCCGAACTGCGGATCGTCACCCACCGGGCGCCGGAGGCCTCCCTCGCGGCGACCGTCAAGCAGGTCGCCGCGCTCGAGGTCATCACCGCCGTCTCGTCCGTGCTCCGAGTAGAGGGAATCTGAATGGCCCACCAGTGGCGCGGAGTCATCCGCGAATACGCCGACCGCCTGCCCGTCACCGACGCCACCGAGGTCATCACCCTCGGTGAGGGGGGAACACCCCTCGTGCACGCCAGGCACCTGTCCGAGCTGACGGGATCCGCCGTCTACCTCAAGGTCGAGGGCATGAATCCCACGGGCTCCTTCAAGGACCGGGGCATGACGATGGCGATGACCGCCGCGGTCGCCGCCGGGGCGAAGGCCGTGGTCTGCGCATCGACGGGCAACACCTCCGCGTCCGCCGCGGCCTACGCCACCCAGGCGGGCATCACCTGCGCCGTGCTGGTGCCCGACGGCAAGATCTCCATGGGCAAGCTCAGCCAGGCCATCGCCCACGGTGCGCAGCTCCTCCAGGTCAACGGGAACTTCGACAACTGCCTCGATGTGGCACGGAAGCTCGCCGAGGCGTACCCCGTCTTCCTCGTGAACTCGGTCAACCCCGCCCGGCTCGAGGGCCAGAAGACCGCGGCGTTCGAGGTGGTCGACACCCTCGGCGACGCCCCGGACTACCACCTCATGCCGGTCGGCAACGCCGGGAACATCAGCGCGTACTGGAAGGGCTACAAGGAGTACGCGGCACCCTACGCCTCGATGCACGCCGGCGAGCTCCCCGCCGTCGCCACGCGCACGCCCGTCATGTGGGGCTTCCAGGCCGAGGGCGCAGCCCCGCTCGTCAAGGGTCATCCCGTCACCGAGCCGGACACCATCGCGACCGCGATCCGCATCGGCAACCCCGCGTCCTGGGATCTCGCCGTCGCCGCGCGCGACGAGTCCGGCGGGCTCATCGAGGCCGTGACGGACGAGGAGATCCTCGACGCCCACCGCTGGCTGTCCTCCAGGGAGGGCGTCTTCGTGGAGCCCGCCTCCGCGGCCGGTGTCGCGGGGCTCATCAAGAAGCACGCGGAGGGCCTCGTGCCCGCCGGCAAGACGATCGTCATCACGGTCACGGGCCACGGCCTGAAGGACCCGCAGTGGGCGCTGCGCATGGCGGACGGATCGGACGTCGAGCCCACCAAGGTGGACTTCGACGTCGTCAGCGTGGCCGCCGCCCTCGGGCTCGAGGACTGACATGGCCGGTCTGCACGCCGCACCGGCGCCCGCGGAGGCGCTGGACCTCCCCGCCGTCGAGGCCGGACAGGACGTCCAGGTGCGGGTTCCCGCGACGAGCGCGAACCTCGGCCCCGGCTTCGACTCCCTCGGCCTCGCACTGACGCTGCAGGACACCGTGCGCGTGCGCACGACGACGTCGGGCACCACGGTCGTGCGGGCCTCCGGTGAGGGGGTGGAGGATCTGCCGACCGACGAGCGGCACCTGGTCGCGAAGTCGCTGATCAGCACGCTCCACCACGCCGGACGGCGGGCAGCCGGGCTCGAGCTCGATACCACGAACGTCATCCCGCACGGCCGCGGGATGGGTTCGTCCGCCGCCGCGATCGTGGCCGGGGTCCTCGCCGGCAACGCGCTGCTGCCCGCGGCGGAGCAGCTCGATGCGGCGCACCTGCTGCAGTGGGCGGCGTCCATCGAGGGCCACCCCGACAATGTGGCACCGGCGCTCCAGGGCTCGCTCGCGATCTCCTGGGAGAGCGGCCACGCCTTCCACAGCACGCGCGTGGAGGTGCACCCGGACGTCGTCCCCGTCCTGGCCGTCCCGGACCTCGCCCTCTCCACGGACAGCGCCCGCGCGCTCCTGCCCGCATCGGTGTCCCACCGGAGCGCCGCCGCGAACGCGGGCCGCGCCGCGCTCCTCGTGCATGCGCTCGGGTCCGACCCGTCCCTGCTGTTCGCCGCCACGCAGGACGCGCTGCACCAGGACTACCGCGCACAGGCCATGCTGCCGAGTGCCACGCTGCTGCGCTCGCTCCGGTCCGCCGGCTTCGCGAGCACCATCTCGGGGGCGGGCCCCAGCGTCCTGACCCTCGCCGTCGGGGAGGCCGGGGCCCTTGCTGCGGAGGAAGCGCTCCGCGACCTGCTCGGACAGGGCGACACGCCGGGGATGTGGCGCATCGCCAGGCTCGCCGTGCAGCGGGAAGGTGCTAAAGTGGGAGTGCACCAAGGGTAGGAACCGCCGGGCGTATCACGCGCCCATCGGAACCAGTGTGTTCCAGCAGGCAGCGCGTGCTGGTGAACTGGCCGTCTCTCTGGACCGCCGCGAATCTGCAGGTCCACAGCAGTAGAACATCCTCCGGTGTAGCCTCCGACCTTATCTTTGTGCGTGCGGACCCACCTCCCGCACAACGACATCCTCAGGCTTCCAGCACACCCAGTCTGTGCCGGATCGTATCCGAACCGACTGAACCCCGCCTGCTTCCCATGCGGCACGGGGCAAACCACCGCGGACCACCGATCAGGTGGCCGCCCGACGAGGGGGAAGGATCCTTCGTGACTGAAACCACTGACCTGTTACCAGGTGTGGCCACCCAAGACGCTGAAGCAACCGGCGCAACAACTTCCAAGAGCAGCGGCCTCGCAGGCCTGAAGCTCGCCCAGCTCCAGGCCCTTGCCGGCCAGCTCGGTATCACCGGCGGATCGAGGATGCGCAAGAGCGACCTCGTGTCCGCGATCTCGGACCACCAGCGCGGTTCCGCCGTCGCCGATCGCCAGAAGGCCCCGAGCGTCCGCAGCGAGCGCAGCGCCGACGCCGGGACCCCCGCCGTCGCCGGGACCCCCGCCGCGTCCGACGACCGGCCGCAGGACGACCAGCCCGCGCCGGCCGAGCGCCAGCCGCGGACCCGCAACCGCAACCGCCGCGCAGGCAGCGACGGCGTCGTCTCCGCCCCCGGCCAGGACGACGCCGTCCAGGGCGAGCAGGTCGAGGCCCCGTCCCGCGACGCCGCCGACGACACCTCCGCGGACGAGCAGCAGGACCGCGGCGACCGCGACAACGGCGGACGCAGCCAGCGCAACCGCCGCAACCGCCGCGGCGAGGACCGCTCCGACGCGCAGCAGGTACAGGCCGACGTGAACGGCTCGCAGGGCGAGGCGCAGAACGGCGGCCAGGGCGAGTCCCAGGCCGACGCGCAGTCCGGTCAGCAGGGCGAGGGCCGCAACGACCGCAACGAGCGCCGCACCCGGTCCCGCAACGGACGCGACGACGATCGCTCGAACGGCTCGAACGGCTCGAACGGCTCGAACGGCTCGAATGGGAACAGCGCGAGCAGCGACACCCAGTTCGACAGCGGCCGCAACGGCAGCGAGCGCAGCGACAACCGTGGCAACGGCGGCAACGGGGCGAACGGTGCCAATGATGACGACGGTCGCGGACGCAACCGCCGCAACCGCGCGAACCGCAACGGCGGCGCCGGGGGCAACGGTCCCGAGGACCGCAGCAGCCGGTTCCGCGACCGCAACGACCGGAACGACCGCAACGACCGCAACGAGCGCCGCCGCGGACGCAACCAGCCGGACGTCGACGACGTCGAGGTCACCGAGGACGACGTCCTGCTGCCGGTCGCGGGCATCCTGGACGTCCTCGAGAACTACGCGTTCGTCCGCACCTCCGGCTACCTGCCGGGCCCGAACGACGTGTACGTCTCGCTCGCCCAGGTGAAGAAGCACAACCTGCGCAAGGGCGACGCGGTCGTCGGCGCCATCCGCGCTCCCCGCGAGGGCGAGACCCAGGCCAGTGCCCGCCAGAAGTTCAACGCCCTGGTGCGCGTCACCTCGGTCAACGGCAAGCCCGCCGAGGACCTCAAGGACCGCGTGGAGTTCGCGAAGCTCGTCCCGCTCTACCCCTCCGACCGCCTGCGCCTCGAGACGGACCCGAAGAAGATCGGCCCCCGGGTCATCGACCTGGTGGCCCCGATCGGCAAGGGCCAGCGCGGCCTGATCGTCTCGCCGCCGAAGGCCGGCAAGACGCTCATCCTGCAGGCGATCGCGAACGCCATCACGATCAACAATCCTGAGGTCCACCTCATGATGGTCCTGGTCGACGAGCGTCCCGAAGAAGTCACCGACATGCAGCGGACCGTCAAGGGTGAGGTCATCGCTTCGACCTTCGACCGTCCCGCCGACGACCACACCACGGTCGCCGAGCTCTCCATCGAGCGTGCCAAGCGCCTCGTGGAGATGGGCATGGACGTCGTCGTGCTCCTGGACTCGATGACCCGCCTCGGACGCGCCTACAACCTCGCCGCCCCGGCGTCGGGCCGTATCCTCTCCGGTGGTGTCGACTCGGCAGCGCTCTACCCGCCGAAGCGCTTCTTCGGTGCCGCACGCAACATCGAGAACGGTGGCTCGCTCACCATCCTCGCCACGGCGCTCGTGGAGACCGGTTCCAAGATGGACGAGGTCATCTTCGAGGAGTTCAAGGGGACCGGCAACATGGAGCTGCGCCTCTCGCGCAGCCTCGCCGACAAGCGCATCTTCCCCGCCGTGGACGTCAACGCGTCCGGTACGAGGCGCGAGGAGAACCTGCTCTCGCCCGACGAGGTCAAGATCATGTGGAAGCTGCGCCGCGTGCTGTCGGGTCTGGAGACCCAGCAGGCACTCGAGCTGCTCACCAACAAAATCCGGGAGACGCAGTCCAACGTCGAGTTCCTAATGCAGGTCCAGAAGACCACGCTGGGCTCCAAGGACTCCGACTAGCAACGGCAGCCGTTCGGGACGGGCCGGCCACGTGGCCGGCCCGTCCCGGGCGGCTCCGTCCGTTAACGGGGCGGTCGTCCATGCCCTCTCGACCTTCGTAGACTGGCTGCACAAGCCGAAAGAGGTACACCCGATGTTTGAGTCCATCCAGGGACTGCTCGACGAACACTCCGAGCTGCAGGACCAGCTCGCCGATCCCGCGGTCCACGCTGATCAGGCCCTTGCGCGCAGGCTCGGCCGCCGGTACGCGGAGCTCGGGCGCATCGTCGATGCCCACAACCGCTGGAGCGCGCTCGACGACGATCTCCAGGCGGCCCGCGAGATGGCCTCCGAGGACCCCGAGTTCGCGGCGGAGGTGCCCGTCCTGGAGGAGCAGCTCGCCACGGCGCAGGAGCGGCTCCGCCGGCTGCTGATCCCGCGGGACCCCAACGACAGCCGCAACGTGATCATCGAGGTCAAGGGCGGCGAGGGCGGCGACGAGGCCGCACTGTTCGCCGGCGACCTGCTGCGCATGTATGCGCGCTACGCCGAGTCCCGGGGCTGGAAGACCGAGCTCATCTCGGCCAACGAGTCCGACCTCGGCGGCTACAAGGACGTGCAGATGGCCATCAAGGGGTCCTCGAACGATCCCGCCGAAGGCGTCTACGCCCGGCTCAAGTTCGAGGGCGGCGTGCACCGCGTGCAGCGCGTCCCCGTCACCGAGTCGCAGGGCCGCATCCACACCTCCGCCGCGGGCGTCCTCGTGCTGCCCGAGGTCGACGAGCCGGAGGAGGTCGAGATCAGCCAGAACGACCTCAAGATCGACGTGTACCGGTCCTCGGGCCCCGGCGGGCAGTCGGTCAACACCACCGACTCCGCCGTCCGCATCACGCACCTCCCCACCGGCATCGTGGTGGCGATGCAGAACGAGAAGTCGCAGCTGCAGAACCGCGAGGCCGCCATGCGCGTGCTCCGCTCGCGCATCCTCGCCCACGAGCAGGAGAAGATCGACGCCGCGAACTCCGACATCCGGAAATCGCAGATCCGCACCATGGACCGCTCCGAGCGCATCCGGACCTACAACTACCCGGAGAACCGGATCGCGGACCACCGCACGGGCTACAAGGCGTACAACCTCGACGCCGTGATGAACGGCGACCTGGAACCCGTGGTGCAGTCCGCCATCGAGATGGACGAGCAGGCACGCCTGGACGCCATCGGCGCGGACGAGTAGACGTGGAGGAAGCCCTGCGGGCCGCCGAACGGCAGCTCCGGGACGCCGGCGTGCCCAGCCCCCGCGTCGACGCCGAACTCCTGGCCGCGCACCTGCTGGGCGTGTCGCGCGGCCGGCTGCGCGCCCTGGCCCTCACCGGTGCGGCGGTCCCCGAGGGGTACACGGCCCTCGTGGACGAACGTGCCCGCCGCGTCCCGCTGCAGCACCTCACCGGCAGGGCGTCCTTCCGCCGCATCGAGCTGTCCGTCGGGCCCGGGGTATTCGTCCCGCGGCCCGAGACGGAGACGGTGGCGCAGCTCGTGATCGACCGTGCCTCCGGTCTCGACGCGCCGAGGATCGTGGACCTCGGCACCGGCAGCGGGGCGATCGCCGCGGCCGTCGCGGACGAGGTACCCGGGGCGGACGTGTTCGCCGTCGAACTCAGCGACCTGGCCCTCGCCTGGGCCGGACCCAACCTCGAGCCCTTCGGCGTCCACCTCGTCCAGGGCGACCTCGCGACCGCCCTGCCCGAGCACGACGGCTCGTTCGACGTCGTGGTGTCCAATCCGCCCTACATCCCGGCCGACGCCGTACCGCTGGAACCGGAGGTGGCCGAGCACGATCCGAGCATGGCACTGTACGGCGGGGGAGCGGACGGCATGGACCTGCCGCGTGCCGCCGCCCGCACGGCGGCGCGCCTGCTCAGGCCCGGCGGCTACTTCGTGATGGAGCACGCGGAAGTGCAGGCGCCCTGGATCGCCGCGTTCCTCGGGCGGATCGGCGGCTGGAGCGCGGTGACCACCCACCAGGACCTCGGCGGCAGGGACCGTGCGACCAGCGCGGTGCGTGCGGCCGGGGGACCGACGACGACGGAAGAGGCACCATGACGGAGCGCAGCACGCAGACCGGACCCGCGGCGGGCACGGACAGGGGCACGGACAGGGGCACGTCCACGGACACCGTCGCCGTCGCCGCCGTGACGTACGACCGGCACGAGGAGCTGGCGCAGCTCCTGCGCTCCCTCGCGGCCCAGACCGCGCCGATCGCGCGCGTGGCCCTCGTGGACTCGGGGACGAAGCCCGCCACCGACGTCGTGGACGCGGCCACCGCGGCGGGAGGCGCGATCCACTACCTGCGCTCGGAGGCCAATCTCGGCGGGGCGGGCGGCTTCGCCTTCGCCATCCTCGCGGCTCTCGCGAGCGGCGCCCGCTGGATCTGGCTCATGGACGACGACGGCCATCCCGAGGACGAACACTGCCTGGCCGAACTGCTCCGCGCGGCCCACGAGCACGACCTCGACGTCGTGAGCCCGCTCGTCGCCGCGACGGATGATCCCACACGGCTGTCCTTCAACTTCCGCATCAACGGGCTGCTCACCAACGACCGCGCGACCCTCGAACCGCTCGGCTACCTGCCCGGCATGGTGCACTTCTTCAACGGTGCCCTCATCCGCGCCGAGGTGTTCTCGAAGATCGGGCTGCCGGACATGAAGTACTTCATCCGCGGCGACGAGGTGGACTTCCTGGCGCGTGTGCGAAAGGCCGGCCTCAAGTACGGCACGGTGGCGACCGTCGCCGTCCGGCACCCGGCCACCTGGTCCGAGATGAAGCCGATCTTCGGCGGGTTCATCACGCCGGTCATCCCCGAGGGCGAGTTCAAGCGGTTCTCCTACTTCCGCAACCGCGCGTACAACGCGCGCAAGTACCGCAACCTGCGCTGGTTCGGAGCCGACGTCATCGGCTTCCCCTACTACTTCCTCACCCGGCGCGACCTCCGGGGGCTGCGCGCCTGGTTCGCGGCCTACTCCGCAGGGCTGCGGGGCACCGGCTTCGGGCCTCCGCCGTCGTGATCCGGCACGGCGCTCCCGAACAGGTGTGCCGTCCGGCGCCGATGTGCGCAGGCGCGCCCGGCAGTGGAAAGATGAACCGGTGACCACCAGCTACGACTGCTCCGACCCCGCCCAGCGCCGTGAGGGCCTCGCCGCAGCCCAGCGCGCCGTCTCGCTCAAGCAGTGCGTCGTCCTGCCGACGGACACCGTCTACGGGATCGGCGCTGACGCCTTCTCACCCCAGGCCGTCGCGACGCTGCTCGCCTCCAAGGGTCGGGGCCGGAACATGCCGCCGCCCGTGCTCATCCCGCGGATCCAGACCCTCGACGGGCTCGCCACCGATGTGCACCCGGACGCCCGCGCCCTCGCCGAAGCCTTCTGGCCCGGCGGCCTCACGCTCATCTGCCATGCGCAGCCCTCCCTGACCTGGGATCTCGGCGACACCCTGGGGACCGTCGCGCTGCGCATGCCCGACGACGACATCGCGCTCGAGCTGCTCACCCTGACGGGGCCGCTCGCGGTGTCGTCGGCCAACCGGACGGGGCATCCCGCGGCGACCACCGCGGCCGACGCCGCCGGTCAGCTCGCCGAATCGGTGGCGGTGTACCTGGACGCGGGCCCGCGGACCGCGGCCGACGGGACCGGCTCCACCATCGTCGACGCGACGGGGGAGACCCTCAGGGTGGTCCGCCAGGGCACCATCCCGCTCGAACGACTGCGCGAGGTGGTCCCGGGCGTCGTCGGCCCGGACGGCGCGGACGGCGTGGACGGCGCATCCGCCGATCACGACGCCGGAGCGCCCTCGGCCTGATCGCCGTCAGGCAGGGGCGGAGCCGCCGCGTGCCTGCGCCAGGACCTCCCGTACCCTGGGCGCGGGTACGAGCTCCTGCTCCACGGCCCAGCCGGGCACCTGGTCCTGGCCGAACCACATGAGCTCCACGCGGCGCACGTGGCCGTCGAGGCGTCCGCGGAGGACCGAGGACACTGCGTAGCCTCCTGCGACGGCGGCGCGGCAGAGCGCCGCCGGCAGCACGCGCGGCCGTCCGCCCGCCGCCTCGAGGACGGTGCGGACGGTGAGGCCCTCCCACGGCTGGAGGACGATGCCCGGCACCGCGCCACGGTGCAGTCCCACGGCGAGGACGAGCCCCGACAGGGCGTCCACGGAGGTGATCGGCGACCGCGCCGTGCCGGGGGAGGCCACCGATGCGAGCGGGGAGTGCGCGAGCCGAACGAGGGCCGCGGTCGTCGGGCGGGCCGGGCCCTGCACCGAGGTGGCGCGGACCGTCACCACGGACAGCCAGGGCGCGCCGTCCGCCGCGAGTGCCAGTGCCTGCTCGCCGAGCGCCTTGCTGCGCGAGTAGGCGGAGAACGGGCGCACGGTCCCCGACTCGTCGAGCCTGTCCGTCCTGCCCTGCACCGCCGCGCTGCTGAGGTGGACGAGGCGGCGCGCTCCCGCCGCCGCCGCGGCGCGGGCCAGGACGGCGGGGAGCAGGGCGTTGGCGCCGAGCAGATCCGACCCCTCGGGCGCGGAGGGCGCGGCGAGCCCGGCGGCGTTGACGACGACGTCGTGCCCCTGCATCGCGGCCACCAGGGCGGAGACGTCAGTGCCGACTGCCGCCTCCAGGAGCGCGGCAGGCGTCTGCGCGGTTGCCGCCAGACGCGGGGCGGGGAGCGCCCGGGCGTCGATGCCCGCGGCCCCCAGCGCGCGCAGCACCGAGGAGCCGACGAATCCCGAACCGCCGACCACGAGCCAGGTCATCGCGTCCCGCCGGTGTGCGCACGTGCCAGCGGCGGCTCGGGCTGCCACGCGGGATCGCGCAGGATCGCACGCGCCGCGCGCCAGCCCCGCCAGAGGGCGGGCGCGCCGGACAGGGACCGTTCGACGGCGACGAGGCGCACCAGCTCCTTCCCGGCCGAGAGGAGCGTCCCGAAGCCGAAGCCCACGGGACTGAACCGGCCGTGCAGCCGCAGGTAGCGGGCGAGGTGCCCCCGGTTCCGCATGCCGCAGAAGCGCGAGAGGTCGCTGGAGTCGTTGAGGTGCCGCACGCCCAGGTCCACCTGCCGCTGGGCGCGGGTCTTCCGGAGCACGAAGGCGTCGACGTACGCCACGGGGTACCGCCGGGAGATCAGCCAGCCGTAGGTGAGGTCGTCGCCGTTGAGGAAGAACCGGGCGTCGGGCAGCCCGATCTCGCGGACCACGTCCGCGGCCACGAGCATGCCCTCGAAGCAGCCCACGTTGGTGTGGAAGACCCGGGACCGCGCGAAGACGTCCCCGCGCACCGGCAGATGCACGCCGAGGGACTCGTTGAGGATGTGCTGCCAGAAGAACGGTTCGCCCGCGTGGTCGTACCGGCGCCCGTGGATACACGAGTAGCGGTCCATCCAGGGGCGGAAGGAGGCGAGGGCGTCGGGCAGCACCACGACGTCGTCATCCATCAGCCACAGCCACTCGGCGCCCTCCCCGAGGGCGCGCGACACGCCGGCCGCGAACCCACCGGACCCGCCCACGTTCGCCGGGAGGCGGTGCACGAGGACCGGCACGCGCGGCTCGAGGGCCGCCAGGAGGTCCCGGGTGCCGTCGGTGCTCGCATTGTCGACGACGATCACGCCCGACGGCGCCGGATCCATGGCGTCGATCGACACGAGGAGGTCCCGCAGGTGGTCGGCCCGGTTGAAGGTGGTGATGACGATGAACACGCGCGGCCTGCCGGCGTCGGGGACGTGCAACGTGGTCCTTCCGGGCCGCGCCAGCGCGGTGCGCAACGGGCCTGGCACGGGCGGGACGGCTAGTATTCTCGGGTAACAGCAGTCTATTACACCGTGTTCCAGCACCCGCCGGACCAGCCCCGCCGGACCGGGCACCGGCCGCGCCGGTGCTACCGGAGCATCCCGGCAGCGGCAGACGGATCCGGTGCTGAACACGGTGGCTGCCTGACACCGTTAGGAATCATGGGACTCAACGAAGGCCGCCCGCCGGGCTCCACCGCCGCGGCTCCATCCGGCGACAAGCCTGCGATCTGGCTGTGGTCGCAGTACCTGCTCGACGCCGTCGCCTGGATCGTCGCCATCCTCCTCGCGCTGATCCTGCGCTACGAGCTCCTCGTGAAGGAGGTCAACGTCCCGGGCATCGCCGTGTTCTGCGCCGTGGCCGTCATCGCCCAGCTGGTGGTCGGACTCAGCTTCGCCCTGTACCGCGGCAGGTACAGCTTCGGCAGCTTCCACGAGGCCAAGCTGTTGGTCATCGTGGCCGTGCTCGTCGCCGTCATCCTCGTGCTCACCGGCGTGGCCTTCTTCAGCGTCATCGAGGTGCCGCGCAGTATCGGGATCATCGCGTTCCCCTTCGCGTGCATGTTCCTCGCCGCGACGCGCTACCTGAAGCGCATGTACGTGGAGAGCAAGGCCAAGCCGGGGGAGGACGCCCAGCGGACCCTCATCTACGGCGCCGGCTTCCTCGGCAACTCGCTGGTGATGCGCATGATGCAGGACCCGGAGTCCCCCTACTTCCCGGTGGGGCTCATCGACGACGATCCTGCCAAGAAACACCTCCGGCTGTCCGCCGTCCCCGTCCTCGGGCGGATCGACGACCTCCGGGACATCGCCGCCAGGACGCAGGCGCAGGTCCTCGTCATCGCGTTCGCCGAGGTCGAGGCCGCGCAGGTGCGCCGGGTCTCCGACCTCGTGGCCGGCCTCGGCATCAAGGTGCTCGTCCTCCCGCCGCTGCGCGACATGCTCGGCGCCGCGGGAGCCGCCATCGCCGACTTCCGCGAGGTCGCGGTCGAGGACCTCATCGGCCGGCGGCCCGTGGACATCCACCCCGACGAGGTGGCCGGCTACGTCACCGGCAAGCGCGTGCTCGTGACCGGCGCAGGCGGGTCGATCGGCTCGGAGCTCTGCCGCCAGCTCGCCACCTTCGCGCCGGCGGAACTCATCATGCTGGACCGGGACGAGACCGGGCTGCAGTCCACGCAGATCTCCCTCACCGGGCGCGGGCTGCTCACCGGCCGCGACACCGTCCTCGCCGACATCCGCGATGCCGACGCCCTGCTCGACATCTTCGAGGACCGCAGGCCGCAGGTCGTGTTCCACGCGGCGGCGCTCAAGCACGTCTCGCTGCTCGAGCAGTACCCGGAGGAGGCGTGGAAGACCAACGTCCAGGGGTCCCTCAACGTCCTGCGGGCGTCGGGCGCGGTCGGCGTCACCAACTTCGTCAACATCTCGACGGACAAGGCGGCGGACCCCACGAGCGTCCTCGGCCACTCCAAGCGCGTCGCGGAGAGGCTCACCTCCTGGCACGCGGAGCGCACCGGGCAGAAGTACGTCTCGGTGCGGTTCGGCAACGTGATCGGCAGCCGCGGCTCCATGCTGCCGCTGTTCACCGAGCAGATCCGCAATGGCGGCCCCATCACCGTCACCGATCCCGAGGTCACGCGCTTCTTCATGACCATCCCCGAGGCCTGCCAGCTCGTGGTGCAGGCCGGCGCCATCGGCAGGGGAGGGGAGGTGCTCATCCTCGACATGGGCGAGCCGGTGCGCATCCTCGACGTCGCCCAGCGCATGATCGCGATGTCCGGCAAGGACATCGACATCGTCTTCACCGGTCTCCGGCCGGGCGAGAAGATGCACGAGGACCTCATGGGCGAGGGCGAGAACGACTCCCGGCCGCTGCACCCCAAGATCTCGCACACGTCCGTGGCGCCCCTCGACCCCCAGCAGCTCAGCCTCCAGGCGTGGAAGGCCGAGGGCGGCTTCGGGCCGGGCAGGCGCGGGATCGGCACCGGTCCGGGTGCGGCCGGCAAGGTCACCGCGGGCACGGCGGACCCGCCGACGGCCACCGTCCCGGCGGTCGGGTCGCACGTCGGACGCTCCGCATGAATCCGCTCCTCGCCCTCGTCGCGCTCGTGGCCCTCGGGCTGTCACTCGCTCTGCCCGTCGTCGTGAAGCCCCTGCTGAAGCGCCTCGGTGTCATCGACATCCCCAACGACCGCTCCTCCCACACCACCACCGTCATCCGCGGGATGGGTGTGGCCGTCGCGGCGGCGATCCTCGCCGCGCTGGCTCTCTCCCTCGCCACGGGCCTCGTCGCGGTGGACCGGTCGCTGATCCTGATCATCCTGGTCATGATCGCGGCCGCGTCGGCCCTCGGCTGGACCGAGGACTTCCGGGGCCTGTCGATCCGCGTCCGCGCATCCGCGCAGCTCCTCGTCGGAGCCGTCGGGACCATCGCCCTCGCGACCACCATCGACGACAGCAGCTACTGGTGGGTGCCCGTCGGCGCGGTCGCCGTCGCCACCTACATCAACGCCGCCAACTTCATGGACGGCATCAACGGCATCTCCGGCATGCACGGTGTGGTGGTGGGCCTGTTCTACTCCGGTGCGGGAGTCCTCAGCGACCAGCTCTGGCTGACGGTCGCGGGCCTCGCGGTCGCCGCGGCCTTCGCGGGCTTCCTGCCGTGGAACCTGGGCCGCGGCTTCGTGTTCCTCGGTGATGTGGGCAGCTACCTGCTGGGGGCCTCCATCGCGGCGATCGCCGTCACCGGCCTGCTGGCCGGGGTGTACCTGGAGTACCTGCTCTCGCCCGTGCTGATCTACCTCGCGGACACCTTCACCACCTTCGTGCGGCGCGCCCGGCGCGGGGAGCCCGTCTACACCGCTCACCGGCAGCATGTGTACCAGCGCCTCACGGACACCGGGCTCAGCCACGTCCAGGTGTCGCTGTTCGTCAGCGTCCTGTCGGCGCTCACCGGTGTCGCGGGTTTCGTGGCCGCCACCGCCCCCGCCCCGCTCGCCGTGTCGGCCTCTCTGTTCGCCGCCGCGGTCGTCGCCCTGTACCTGTACTCGCCGCGGATCTTCCGCGCGCTCGCGCGCCGCCGCGTCCCGGCGGAGGCGTGAGGGCTCAGGCGGCCGCCACGGTCATGCGGTAGAATTTCAGGCGCCGGGCACGCCGACGCCTCCGTCGCGCCGCCCCGGTTCCACGCCTCACGACGCCGTCGGCAGAGGACCAGCAGTGCGCCGGACGGCGCAGTCGACAGAGCGGACAGCGCGTGCCACGACCGGAGCATCCGGCCACCGGAACCCACACGAACCTCGTCCCCGCATCGGGCGCCACCGCGTCCCCCTGGCTGGGCATCCTGGGCAGGAGCGCCGCAGCGTCCGGCGTCGTGGCGGTCGTCCTCGCCGTCGCGGCCCTCCTCGCCACCTCGCCCGCGGCAGGACTGAGCGTGCTGTTCGGGGCCGCCCTCGTCATCGCCTTCTTCGGGATCAGCCTCCTGATCGGACACTTCGCGGGGCGGAGCAACCCCTCCGGGGCGCTCGGGCTGTTCATCGTCACGTACGCCATCAAGGTGGTCGGATTCGCCGCCGTCCTGTTCCTCCTCGGCACGCCCGGCTGGCTGGACCGCACATGGTTCTTCACCGGGTCCCTCGCGACCGTCCTGGCGTGGCAGGCCGCCGAGGTGTTCGCGTTCTCGCGGCTCCGCACGCCCCTCTACGACGACGAGTACGACGACGCCGCTCCCGCAGGCACTGCACCGCCGTCGGCCGCTCCTCCAGCCGGTCCCGGCAAGGGTTCCTCCGCCGATCCGACGGGCGGACGCTGACATGGCGGAGCGTCCGGCAGCCGGGCCGGGAGCAGGCGGTGACCCCGCGGCGGAGAACGAGGAGGCCCGTCTCGCGAACGGCGGTTACAACGCCGGCATAGCAGTCCTCAGCTACATGATTGGCGGGATCGCGGTGTGGAGTTTGATAGGCTGGGGGCTGGATAATCTCCTCGACACGCGCTGGTTGGTGCTGGCGGGAGCGTTCTTAGGTGCAGCAGGGGGTTTCTACCTCTCCCACATGCACAACCTCACCCGGAACCACACCCGAGTCCGCAGCGCGGATCCCGGGCGACGTCCGGTGCCGAGGACGGACCCGAGTGACTCCCCACAACTCAACGAGTCGGACCAGTAACGCTGCGACCGAACAGATCTTGCCCAACGATGGACACTGCAGAGAGGAAACGCGTTGATCGCGCTTGCGCTCCCGGCCGCAACTACCGAAGAGGGATTCGTAGCCCCGACTATCGAGGACACCCACCCCCGGGACATCCTGCCCTGGGGTGACGCCTACGGAGTCTGGTTCGACCCCGGCTTCGGCAAGCAGATGCTCATGGTCATCCTGTCCGTGGTCCTCATCGCCGCCTTCTTCCTCGTCGCCTCGCGGCGCCGCCAGCTGGTCCCCGGCAAGATGCAGTTCCTCGGCGAGTCCGCGTACGGGTTCGTCCGCAACTCCATCGGCAAGGACATCATCGGCGGGCGCGACTTCCTGAAGTACGTGCCCTGGCTCTTCACCGCCTTCTTCTTCGTGCTGGTGAACAACATCTTCGGTGCCATCCCGTTCCTGCAGCTGCCGAGCTTCTCGCACCCGGGCAGCGCCTACGCCATCGCGGCGATCTTCTACCTCCTCTGGGTCGGCATCGGCCTCAAGAAGCACGGCCTGCGCTACTTCAAGCTGGCCGTCGTCCCGTCGGGCGTCCCCTGGTACATCCTGCCGATCGTCGTGCCGATCGAGATCATCTCGAACTTCATCGTCCGTCCCGTGACCCACTCGCTGCGACTCTTCGCGACGATGCTCGCCGGCCACCTCATCGTGACCCTCGCCGGCTCCGCCATCGAGTACATGGTCTCCACCGGCAACATCCTCCTGCAGGGCACCAGCGTGCTGGTCCTCGCCGGCGCCGTGGCGATGTACATGCTCGAGGTGCTGATCATGGTCCTCCAGGCCTACGTCTTCACGCTGCTCGCCGCGATCTACATCGAAGGCGCGCTGCACGCCGACGCCCACTGATTCACACACGTCTTCCCCGTCGGGGATGATCCCAAACAACCTGTCGCATCCGAGCGGCATCTTGAAAGGAACACAATGGAAGTACAGGGTAGCCTCAACCTCGTTGGATACGGTCTCTCCGCAATCGGCGGTGGTATCGGTGTGGGTCTCGTCTTCGCGGCCTACATCAATGGCGTCGCTCGCCAGCCTGAGGCACAGCGTGTCCTCCAGCCCATCGCCTTCCTCGGTCTGGCACTGACCGAAGCCCTCGCGATCCTGGGCCTCGTCTTCGCCTTCGTCATCGGCGCCTGACACAGCCGCCCTGACCGACCGAAGACCAGTTGAAGAAAGACGGGTGAAAAATGCTTAACGCAGCAATCATGGCGGCGGAGGAGGGCTCCAGCCCCCTCGCGCCGAACTGGTGGGAGTTCCTCGTAACGCTGGTCGGCTTCGCCGTGCTGATGTTCATCGTCATCAAGTTCGTCATGCCGGCGTTCGAGAAGACCTTCGCCGAGCGCACCGCCGCGATCGAAGGTGGCATCGCCAAGGCGGAGGCCGCCCAGGCGGAGGCCAACGCGGCACTGAACGAGTACAAGCAGCAGCTTGTTGATGCTCGCACCGAGGCGAACCGCATCCGTGAGGAAGCACGTGCCGAAGGCGCGCAGATCCTCGCGGACCTCAAGGAGAAGGCCGCCGCCGAGTCGGCGCGCATCTCCGAGCAGGCGCACGTCCAGATCGAGGCCGAGCGCCAGGCCGCAGTGGTCTCGCTCCGCGCCGAGGTCGGGACCCTCGCCACGGATCTCGCCAGCCGTATCGTCGGGGAGTCCCTCGCCGACGACGCCCGCTCGTCGCGCGTCGTCGACCGCTTCCTCGCGGACCTCGAGACCTCCTCGCACGGCGTTTCGGATCGTGCAGGTGCGGCGAAGTAATGGCAGGTGTATCGAGCGTCTCCCTGGCCACCGTCCGTGAAGGTCTGGAGTCCCGGCTGCCGGGTACCACCCTGGCCCTCGCGGAGGACCTGTTCGGCGTCCTGGCGATCCTGGACAGCAACGCCGGTCTCCGGCGTGCGCTGACCGATCCGTCACGCACCGGCCGGGACAAGGGCGTGCTGGTGGACCAGCTCATCGCCGGCCGGGTGTCGCCGGAGGCCGCGAGCGTGGTCAAGGATCTCGTCAACGAACGCTGGGCCAACGCCCGCGACATCGGTGACGCCCTGGAGACTCTCGCCGCGACCGTCGTCATCGCCGTGGCCGAGCAGGGCCGCGGAGCGGAGGGCCTGGACCAGCTCGAGAACGAGCTGTTCTCCTTCATCCAGGTGGTCGCCTCGAACCACGCCCTGCAGCGGGCGCTGTCGGAGGCGCAGGCCACGCCGGAGTCGAAGGTCGCCCTCGGCCTGAAGCTCGTACCCCAGGCGGGTGCGGCCGGCAGGCTCCTCATCGCGCAGGCCGTCCGCGCCCCGCGCGGACTCAAGCCCGCAGCCCTCGTGCAGCGGTTCCTCGAACTCGTCGCCGCACGCCAGCAGCGCTGGATCGCCAACGTCAGCGTCACCCGTCCGCTGACGGCAAGCCAGCTCGCTCGCCTGGAGTCGGGCCTGAACGCCATGTACGGCCGTGAGCTCAAGGTCAACGTGAAAGTCGACCCTTCACTCATCGGCGGAGTCCGTGTCAGCGTTGGAGACGAGATGGTCGACTCGACCGTCATCACGCGTCTGTCCGAACTCCGCCGCACGTTGGCGGGATAGGCGTCCGCGCCTGTCCCACCGGAGTTCCACCCACAGAATCACACCCAGGTCGCCACGCACCCCATGGGGACCAACAACACAGGAGAGCAGGGACTGAGATGGCCGAATTGACCATCAACGCCGAAGACGTACGCAGTGCGTTGAACGACTTTGCGGCGTCCTACGAGCCCGGGAACGCGGAGCGCGTCGAAGTCGGCCGCGTCTCCACCGCCAGCGACGGTATTGCCCGTGTGGAGGGTCTTCCCTCCGTCATGGCCAACGAGCTGCTGCGGTTCGAGGACGGCACGCTCGGACTCGCCCAGAACCTCGACACGCGTGAGATCGGTGTCGTCGTCCTCGGTGACTACACCGGGATCGAAGAAGGCCAGGAAGTGCACCGCACGGGCGAGATCCTCTCGGTCCCCGTCGGCGACGCCTTCCTCGGCCGCGTGGTCGACCCCCTGGGCCAGCCCATCGACGACCTCGGCGAGATCGTCGCCGAAGGCCGCCGTGCGCTCGAGACGCAGGCCCCCGGCGTCACGCAGCGCAAGTCGGTGCACGAGCCGATGCAGACCGGTCTCAAGGCCATCGACGCGATGATCCCCATCGGCCGCGGCCAGCGCCAGCTGATCATCGGCGACCGGCAGACCGGCAAGACCGCCATCGCCGTGGACACCATCATCAACCAGCGGGAGAACTGGGCGTCGGGTGACGTGACCAAGCAGGTCCGCTGCATCTACGTGGCGATCGGCCAGAAGGCGTCGACCATCGCCGCCGTGCGCCAGACCCTCGAGGACAAGGGTGCGCTGGAGTACACGACCATCGTCGCGTCTCCCGCCTCCGACCCCGCCGGCTTCAAGTACCTCGCCCCCTACGCCGGTTCGGCCATCGGCCAGCACTGGATGTACGGCGGCAAGCACGTCCTCATCGTGTTCGACGACCTGTCGAAGCAGGCCGAGGCCTACCGTGCGGTGTCGCTGCTGCTCCGCCGCCCGCCGGGACGCGAGGCCTACCCCGGCGACGTGTTCTACCTGCACTCCCGCCTGCTGGAGCGTTGCGCCAAGCTCTCCGACGAGCTCGGTGCCGGTTCGATGACGGGCCTGCCCCTCATCGAGACGAAGGCGAACGACGTCTCGGCGTACATCCCGACGAACGTCATCTCCATCACCGACGGCCAGATCTTCCTGCAGTCGGACCTCTTCAACGCCAACCAGCGTCCCGCCGTGGACGTCGGCGTGTCGGTCTCCCGCGTGGGTGGCGCCGCCCAGGTGAAGTCGATGAAGAAGGTCTCGGGCACCTTGAAGCTCGATCTCGCCCAGTACCGCGACATGCAGGCGTTCGCGATGTTCGCCTCCGACCTGGATGCGGCCTCACGCCAGCAGCTGACCCGTGGTGCGCGCCTGATGGAACTGCTCAAGCAGGGCCAGTACTCCCCGATGCCGGTGGAGCAGCAGGTCGTGTCCATCTGGGCCGGGACCAACGGCTACCTGGACGACGTGCCGGTGGAGGACATCCGCCGCTTCGAGTCCGAGTTCCTGGAGCACCTCGGCCACAAGTCGCAGATCCTCAACACCCTCGCCCAGACGGGCAAGCTCGAGGACTCGACGGCGGAAGAGCTGAAGACCCAGATCACGGACTTCAAGCAGGGCTTCTTCGGGGTCGGCGCCGACGGTTTCGGCGCGGGCCACGAGGAGCACCAGGCCATCGACGCCGAGTCGGTCGAGCACGAAAAGATCGTTCGACAGAAGCGCTAGAGGACCTGTTGCCGGGAGGGGCCATGCCCCTCCCGGCCGGCAGGACCCTGGCCTGATCGCCCCCCGACGCGGGGGCGGAGGAAAGGACAAGAATGGGAGCCCAGATCCGGGTCTACCGCCAGAAGATCGCCTCGACCACGTCGACGCGGAAGATCTTCAAGGCGATGGAGCTGATCGCGACGTCGCGCATCGGCAAGGCACGTACGCGTGTCGCTGCGGCCCAGCCGTACGCCAACGCGATCACCCGGGCCGTCTCGGCCGTGTCGTCGCAGTCGGAGATCGACCACCCGCTCACCACGGAGCACAGCGAGGTGCGGCGTGCCGCCGTGCTGGTGATGACCTCAGACCGCGGCCTCGCAGGCTCGTACTCGGCCAGTGCCCTCAAGAAGGCCGAGGGTCTCTTCGAGGCCCTCCGCTCCGAGGGCAAGGAGATCCAGTCGTTCCTGGTCGGCCGCAAGGGGCAGTCGTACTTCGACTTCCGCCAGCGCGACTACGAGAAGGTCTGGACGGGCAACACGGATGCTCCCGAGTTCGAGACCGCGCGTGAGGTAGGCGAGGCCCTGCTGGAGACATTCCTCAAGGACTACGAGGACGGCGGCGTGGACGAGATCCACATCGTCTACACGAAGTTCCGCTCGATGGTTGTGCAGGAGCCGGCCGTCCTCCGGCTGCTCCCGCTGGAGGTCGTCGACGAGCAGGTACCCCAGGACGGCGAACTGCTGCCCCTGTACGAGTACGAGCCGGAGCCCGAGCAGGTCCTCGACGCGCTGCTCCCCAGGTACATCGAGTCGCGCATCTTCGCGGCGATGCTGCAGGCGTCGGCCAGCGAGCTCGCAGCGCGCCAGCGGGCCATGAAGTCCGCCGGTGACAACGCGACGGAGCTCATCAAGAAGTACACGCGTCTGCGCAACACCGCCCGCCAGGCGGAGATCACCCAGGAGCTCTCGGAGATCGTGGCCGGCGCGGACGCGCTGAACGCGTCCTGACGCCCCACCCGCCCGGGTCCTCGCGGATTCCGGGCAGCTAGACTTAGTTCCACGCCATCTACGTAAATGAAGTGAGAGAGATGACTGCCCAGACTGTTGAGCACGGTACGGACTCAGTTGCCCCCGGCGCCACCGGCCGTATTGCACGTGTCATCGGCCCGGTTGTCGACGTCGAGTTCCCGGCCGACGCAATCCCCGCCATGTACAGCGCGCTGACCACCGAGATCACCCTCAACGGTGTGACGCGCCTGATCACCTTCGAGACCTCGCAGCACCTCGGCGACAACCTCGT
The DNA here is from genome assembly GCF_058269195.1 of Arthrobacter sp. TJ-240. NCBI lineage: Bacteria > Bacillati > Actinomycetota > Actinomycetes > Micrococcales > Micrococcaceae > Arthrobacter > Arthrobacter sp. TJ-240. The sequence goes on along the minus strand of NZ_JBZCNG010000010.1, from coordinate 15,188 downwards.
CCGCGCGATCTCCCTGCAGGCGACCGACGGACTCGTCCGCGGCACCGTCGTACAGGACACCGGATCCCCGATCACCGTTCCCGTCGGCGACGGCGTGAAGGGCCACATCTTCAACGTCCTCGGCAAGCCCCTCGACGTCGAGGAGTCCGCACTCGAGATCACCGAGCGCTGGCCGATCCACCGCGCGGCTCCGAGCTTCGCCTCGCTCGAGGGCTCCACGGAGATGCTCGAGACCGGCATCAAGGTCATCGACCTGCTGACCCCCTACATCAAGGGTGGGAAGATCGGCCTGTTCGGCGGCGCCGGCGTGGGCAAGACCGTCCTCATCCAGGAGATGATCACCCGAGTCGCCCGTAACTTCGGTGGCACCTCCGTGTTCGCCGGTGTCGGCGAGCGTACCCGTGAGGGCAACGACCTCTGGGTCGAGATGGAGGAGGCGGGCGTCCTGAAGGACACCGCCCTCGTGTTCGGCCAGATGGACGAGCCGCCGGGAACGCGCCTGCGCGTGGCGCTCTCGGCCCTGACCATGGCGGAGTACTTCCGCGATGTGCAGAACCAGGACGTACTGCTGTTCATCGACAACATCTTCCGGTTCACCCAGGCCGGCTCGGAGGTGTCGACCCTCCTGGGCCGCATGCCGTCCGCCGTGGGCTACCAGCCGAACCTGGCCGACGAGATGGGCCTCCTGCAGGAGCGCATCACCTCGACGAAGGGCCACTCGATCACCTCGATGCAGGCCATCTACGTCCCCGCCGACGACTACACCGACCCGGCTCCGGCGACCACGTTCGCGCACCTCGACGCGACCACCGAGCTCTCCCGCGAGATCGCGTCCCGTGGCCTCTACCCGGCTGTGGACCCGCTCGCGTCGACCTCGCGCATCCTGGATCCGCAGTACATCGGGCACGACCACTACAACACGGCCGTGCGCGTCAAGCAGATCCTGCAGAAGAACAAGGAACTGCAGGACATCATCGCGATCCTCGGCATCGACGAGCTCAGCGAGGAGGACAAGGTCGTGGTCGCCCGCGCGCGCCGCATCCAGCAGTTCCTCTCGCAGAACACCTACACCGCCAAGCAGTTCACCGGCGTCGAGGGCTCGACCGTCTCCATCCGGGACACCATCGAGGGCTTCGCGGCGATCTGCAACGGCGACCTCGACCACATCGCGGAGCAGGCGTTCTTCAACGTCGGCGGCCTCGACGACGTCGAGCGCCAGTGGGCCAAGATCCAAGAGCAGACCGGTAAGTAACGCCGATGGCATCGAACGGTGAACTCGAGGTCGAAATCGTCGCGGCCGACCACTTCGTGTGGTCGGGCGCGGCGCGCACCGTCAACGCACGCACCAGCAACGGGCAGATCGGGATCCTTCCCGGCCACGCCCCCATCCTGGCGATCCTCGAAGCCGGTGAGCTCTCGGTGGAACCCGTCAACGGTGAGCGCCTGGTGGTCGGTGTGGACGGTGGGTTCTTCTCGGTCGACTCAAACCGCGTGGTGATCGTGGCGGACAACGCCAGGGTCGGCGGTTCGGTGACTCCGGAATCCGTCTAGGGTTCCCGGCGTGGAGGCTCTCGGTGTGACGTTCATCTGCCTTGCGGTCGTGTTCGGCCTGCTCGTGCTCGTGATCGCCGCGTTCCTCCTCCGCCGCTACCAGCTGGGCCGCGCGCTCGGCACCTTCGACGCCTCCATCCGCTTCCCTCCCCGGGGATGGCGGGTGGGGGTTTGTCGTTACACGGACAAGAACCTCGAATGGCTCAGCCTCATCTCGCTGAGCCCCATCCCGAAGTTCCGCTTCCTCCGCAGCTCCCTCGAGGTGGTGGGGTGGCGTGCCGCCACCGAGGCGGAGCGGGCCAGCATCCAGCCGGGCGCGATCATCGTCCACCTGACGCACGACGGCGAGGCCTTCGACATCGCCATGAGATACGACGTCTACGCCGGTCTCTCCTCCTGGATCGAGGCCGGCCCGGTCATCGGCATCGGCACCTGGCGCTGACCCCGCACGGCTGACCTGTCGATGCTCAGTCGAGCTCGAGCGGCAGGACCCAGCGCCCTGCGCGGAGGACGCCCCTCAGTGCGAGGTCGGGGGACACCACGACGGCGTCGGCCCGCAGCCCGCTGCGCAGGCTCCCCACCTCGTCGGCCAGGCCCAGCACGCCTGCCGGGACGCTCGTCGCGGAACGCACCGCGTCGGCCACGCCGACCCCCGCGCCCACGGCGCAGCGCACGACGTCCAGCAGGCTCCCCGCTCCGCCGGCCAGCCCGCCCGTCGAGGTCAGCACCGCGGCATCACCCACGACGGTCACCTCCCCGTGTCCCAGCTGGTACGTCCCCGACGTGCGGCCCGCGGCGGCGGTCGAGTCGCTGACGAGGCAGATGTTCTCCGCCCCCGCGATGGTGAATGCCATCCGCACGGTCTCCGGGTGCAGGTGCACGTTGTCCGCGATGAGCTCGACCGCGATCTCGCCGGCGCGGGCGCGCTGCAGGAGCAGGGGCACCGGGCCGGGGGAGCGGTGGTGGATCGCGGGCATCGCATTGAACAGGTGCGTGGCCATCGGTCTTCCGCTGAACCCCTCGAAGCCCGTGGAGGCGAGCTCCTCGTTGATGAGGTCCAGAGCCCCACCGGTCTCCTCGGTGGAGCTGTCCGTGTGGCCGATCGACGGGATGACCCCGTGCATCACGAGTTCGTAGACCAGGACGTCGCTGCCCGGTAGTTCAGGCGCGTACGTCATGGACGTGAGGTGTCCCTGGCCCGCAGCAACGAGCCGGGCCACGTCCTCCTGCGTCGGCAGGAGCAGGAAGGCGGGGTCGTGCGCTCCGTTGCGCTCCTTGGACAGGAAGGGTCCCTCTGCGTGGATCCCGGCCACGAGTCCCGCGTCCGCCGCCGCGGCGAGGCGGCCGAAGGCGGACTCGAGCTCCTCGAGAGGTGCTGAGCACGTGCTGGCGAGCAGCGTCGTCGTGCCGCTGCGGTGGAGGTGCGCCGCCGCCGCTTCGATGTCGGCGTCGGACCCGGATGTGAAGTCGCCTCCGTCCGCCCCGTGGCAGTGGAGGTCGATGAGCCCGGGGAGGATGAGGAAGCCCTCGGGCAGCGGCTCCGCGGAGGGGTCGCCCTCGCGCGCGCCCACCGAGACGATCCGTGTGCCGTCCCAGCGGAGCACGCCGTCATCGATGATCCCGCCTTCGGTCACCAGGCGTCCGGAAAGGGCAGTGGGCGTTCCGCTGGAGTGGGCCATGCTCCGATTCTAGGCCGTCGCCCTGTGCGGGCCCCGGCGGACCGGACGGCGGGCTAGAAGAGGCGGGAGGCGCTGTCGTCCACGCCGCGCATCGCGTCGTAGTCCAGCGTCAGGCAGTCGATGCCCCGGTCGGTGGCGAGGACGCGGGCCTGCGGCTTGATCTGCTGCGCGGCGAACACGCCGCGCACGGGCGCCATGATCGGGTCGCGGTTGAGCAGTTCGAGGTAGCGCGTGAGCTGCTCGACGCCGTCGATGTCCCCGCGCCGCTTCAGCTCGATGGCCACCGTGCGCCCCTGGGCGTCGCGCGCGAGGATGTCCACGGGACCGATCGCCGTCATGTACTCGCGGCGGATGAGCGTCGATCCGGCACCGAGGAGCTCGATCTGCTCGGCGAGGAGCCGCTGCAGATCGGCCTCCACACCGTCCTTCACGAGGCCCGGGTCGACGCCGAGGTCGTGGGCGGACTCGTGCAGGTGCTCGCGGATGTTGATCACCAGCCGGTCGTCGCTCTTGGCATGCTGCACCGTCCACACCTCGGTGATGCCCTCGGCACGGTCGGCGTCGTCGGGCTCGCTCACGCGCAGGGTCGCGGGAGGGCTCATCCAGTTCAGCGGCTTGTAGGAGCCGCCGTCGGAGTGCACCAGCACGGAGCCGTCCGCCTTCACCATGAGCAGACGGGTGGCCAGCGGGAGATGTGCCCTGAGCCGGCCGATGTAATCGACGGAGCAGCGGGCTATGACGAGACGCACGTCGAAGATTCTACCGGGTGCAGGACCGCCGGCTGCCCGGTGCGCGGCCGTGCCGCAGCATCGGGCACACTGATGGGGTGCCCCGTTCCAATCGTCCCAGCCGCCCCCGCGGGTCCTCGCGGCCCAAGTGGTCCGCGCCGCCGGAGCCGGATCTCGAGCGCACGCGGCTCGGTTCGCCGCTGCGGGAGTCGGCGCCCGACGGTGAGTGGTCGGTGCGCCGGATCACCGAGCGGAATGCGGCCAAGACCTACACCTGCCCGGGGTGCAACTCCTTCATCCTGCCCGGGATCGCCCACCTCGTGGTGTGGCGGGAGGACTCGCTGTTCGGTGCCGAGACGGCTCTCGCGGACCGCAGGCACTGGCACGTGCGGTGCTGGCAGACGCGGAGCTTCCGCTACTGACGCGCGCCCTGGCGGGACGGCGACGGTGGCGCGCCCGTCCTAGACTGGGAGGATGCCCAGCGACCCGTACACCTTCACGCCGAACGACGAGGCCATCGAGATCCGCGCGGCGACGGTGCTCCCCGCCGACCGGCGCGACATCGAGCTGCGCACCGCCGACGGCCTGACGCTCGTGGGCGAGTTTGCCGCCCCCGCCGGCGGCCGTGCGCCGCGGGCCACGCTCGTGACCCTCCACCCCCTGCCGACGCACGGCGGCTTCATGGACTCGCACGTGTACCGGAAGGCGTCCTTCCGGCTGCCCGCCCTGGCCGACATCGCCGTCCTGCGGTTCAACACGCGCGGCACGTGCTCGTCGCGCGGCTGCAGCGAGGGCGCGTTCGATGGCGGCGACGGCGAACGGCTGGACCTCCAGGCCGCCGTCGAGTGGGCCGTGGCGCAGGGGCTCGAGCACATCTGGCTCGTGGGCTGGTCCTTCGGGACCGAGCTGTGCCTCAAGTACGGTGCCCAGGACCCGGTGGCGGAGCTGATCGAGGGGGCCATCCTGCTGTCTCCGCCGCTCCACCGCGCCGTCGACGCCGACCTCGACGCGTGGGGGGCCAGCGGGCTCCCTCTGAAGGTGCTCGTCCCCGAATTCGACGACTACCTGGTCCCCGAGGACGCCGAGCGCCGGTTCGCCCGCGTCCCCCAGGCGGACGTGACGGGCGTGGACGGCGCGAAGCACCTGTGGGTGGGGGAGAAGTACGCGGCGCGCGCGCTCAACGAGATCGTCGGCGTCGTGCGTCCGGACCTCGACCTCCCCCTGCCGGCGCGGTGGACGGGACCGGCCGCCGTCGCACCCTCGGCGCCGACGGGCGCCTGACGGCTACTGGCTGTCCTGCCGTGCGATGAACACTTCCTTGAGGAGCAGCATCACGGCCGCCGCCGTCGGGATGGCGATGAGTGCGCCGAGGACGCCGAGGAGGCTGCCGCCGGCGATGACGGCGATGACGGCGACCGCCCCGGGCACCGCGACGGCGCGCTGCATGATGCGCGGGGAGATGAAGTACGCCTCGAACTGCAGGTACGCCACGTAGGGGATGGCGAACAGGAGGGCGGTGTGCCAGCCGACCGTCAGGGCGATGAGGCTGACGATCACCGCGGCGATGGCGCCGCCCACCAGTGGGATGAACGCCAGCAGCGCGACGACGAACGCCAGCAGCACGGAGAACGGGACATCGGCGATCGACATCACGATGAAGGCGAACGTGCCGTTCAGCAGTGCCACGCAGGCCTGACCGATCACGTACATGCCGACGCTGCGCGTGATCTCCTCGGAGAGGACCTCCACGCGGGGTCTGCGCGAGCGGGGCGCGAGCCGGTACGCCCACTTCTTGATGGACGGCAGGGACGCCAGGAAGTAGAGCGCGAGGACCAGGATCACCAGGGAGCCGAACAGGCCGTTGATGATCACCGTGCCCACACCGAGGACGCCGCCGAAGATCCCGCCGACGGCCTCGCTGTTGGCGAAGAACTTGTCGATCTCCGAGACCACGCGGTCCCGGACCTGGAACTGCTGGTCGAGCCGTGTGAAGAACTCCGAGTTCAGGAAGTCGTCGGCGTACCCCGGGGCGCGCTCCACGATCTGGGAGGTCTGGCTCACGATCGTCGGGATGAGCAGCGCGAAGAACCCGGCCACGATGCCCACGAGGACGGACAGGGCCACCGCGATGCCCGCCGGGCGCGGCACGCCCTTCGTCTCGAGCCACCGGACGATCGGGTCGAGCCCGAGGGCGATGAAGAGGGCCGCCCCGATCCACACGAGGAGCTGACCCACGTTGGTGATGATGAAGAACGCCAGCAGCGCGAGCCCCACGCCGACGCTCATCATGAAGCCGAAGTGGATGGGGTGCGCCCTCATGCTGCGGCGATCGGGGCTGCTGAACTTGAGGCGCTCGTCGGCGAGCGACACGTCGGGATCGACGACGACGCCCACGGGTTCGCGTTCGGGCGGGAACTCGAAGCGGGGCCGCGGCTGCGCCGTCGGCAGGGACTTCCGGGCGAGCGAGAAGAGGGAGCGCATGGTCGACGGCGGCGGCGGCGTACCGTTACCCGGTGCAGCTGCGGGCTGCGTGTCCTCGCCGGTCCCGGGCGGCTCGGGCCGCGGGAGCGGCTGGTCGAGCGGGACTTCCTGGTGGTCTGTCAACGAGAAGCTCAGCTTTCGAAAGTGCGGTGCGTGTCCGGCGGGTGGGTCGACTAGCGAAACCCTAACAGCCGGGCACCGCCGAGGACGGTCTTGACGGGCCGCGCGGAACGGGGCCGCGGAGGAACTTCGTTACCATTGGGTGACTATTCCTGATGGCCCGTCGCCGCATGCGCCGGGCCATCGGAGCGGAAGGGGCCGGGAGGTCCGCAGCAACGGACGACGATAGGCAACCAGTGCGCGGAAAGACAGCAGTACCGATCATCGTGGCAGGGCTCCTGCTGATGCTCCTCGGCATCGGCCAGCGGACCCTCTGGGCGCCCGCGGAGACGGTCACCGCGAGCGTCGCACAGGGTGCCGATGCGGCACCCGTCACCGTGATCGAGCCCGGAGCCCGCGGCGACGCCGACGGGTCGGTCGAGGTCACCGTCGAGGCGGACGGTCCCTTCACCCTGGCGATCGGTCGCGCGTCCGACGTCGAGGCCTGGGTGGGCGATGCCGCGCACCTCGCCGTCACGGGCGTGACCGACGAGACGCTGTCCTCCGAGTACACCGACGGTGAGGACTCCGTCCCCGATCCGAGCGGCAGCGACCTCTGGATCAGCGAGGAGCCCGGCGACGGGTCGCTGAGCTACCGGTGGAGCGAGCCCGTGGAAGGCGACTGGTCCATCCTGCTCGCCGCCGACGGGAAGACGCCCGCACCCACGCAGGTCTCCATCACGCGCCCCAACGACCAGGCCACGCCGTTCGCGCTGCCGCTGATCATCGGCGGAGCGCTCGTCGTCGTGCTCGGCATCGCGCTCCTCTTCGTCCCGCCGCGCAACCGGCGGGGCGCACAGGCCACCGAGGCGGCCGAGGGCACCCGGGCGTATGCCCGCCGGCACGCCCAGGACGGCCGGTCGGTCGGGGCCTCATCGATCGCCGCGCCCGCCCTGGTCCTCACGGGCCTCGTGGCCGGCGGATCCCTGCTGGGGATCGCTCCCGGCATGGCGACCACGACGCCGTCCCCTACAGCCACCGCGACCCCGGGCGCCTCGTCGTCCGCCGCTCCCGGCGCGCCGTCCGCGGGCAGCGAGGCCAGCGGCCCGCCCGTCGTCCTCGCCGCCCAGCTCGAGCGGATCCTCGCGGCCGTCGCCTCGACCGTCGCCGACGCCGACGCCGCCTCCGATGCCCGGCGGCTGGCCCCGCGCGTCGACGGCGCCGCGCTCGACCTGCGGACCGGTTCCTACGCCGTCCGCGCGAAGGACGGACAGGCCGCCGCCCCCGTGCCGGTCGCCGCGGAGCCCGTGCTGCTGGACATGATCCCCACCGACGCCGAGTGGCCCCGTACGGTCGTGGCCCTCACCCAGAGTGACGACAACCCGGTGCCGCAGGCCCTCCTGCTGGTGCAGGAAACCCCGCGCGAGAACTACAAGCTGACCTCCGCGGTCCAGATGCTGCCCGGCAGCACCTTCCCCTCCCCGCCGGCACCCGGCGCATCGGCTCCCGTCCCGCTCGACGACGCCGGGAAGCTCGCCAAGGCACCCCAGGACGCCGTCGCGTCGATCGCCGACTTCCTCACCAAGCCGGCCGGCGCCAACGCCGCGACCTTCGAGGAGAACTCCTTCTCCGAGGCCATCACCGAGTTCCAGGCCGGCGTCGTCGCCGACCCGGGCAACAAGGCGGCCACCATCACCTTCACCCACCAGGCCCAGGGCGAGCGCACGCAGGCCCTGCCGACGGGCGACGGCGGCGCGATGGTGTTCGGCTACCTCACCCACACCTACTCGAGCGTCCCGAAGGGCCGTGGAGACACCATCGACCTGAAGGGCACGGTGTACGAGTCGCTGACCGGCAGCGACACCAGCGACAAGGGCATAGACGTCAACTACGGCGAAGCCGTGATGCTGTACGTCCCCCCGGCCGGCAGCGACGATAGGATCCGGGTGACCGGCGCAGCGCAGCAGCTGCTGTCGGCGAAACTCCGCTGACCCGGAATCCACGAGCATCCCTCCCAGGCAGCCAGAGAAAGGCAGAGCATTGTCCACACCACCACAGCGGGGCGGAATGCCGCCGTCCACCATGAACCTGCGGGGAGCGGTGGACCTGTCCGCGCTCAAGGCGCGTGCCGACGCCGCCGCCCGTCCCGCCGCGACACGCCAGCCCTCGGCAGGGCCGAGCCCGTACGTCGTCGAGGTGACCGAGCAGACGTTCCCGCAGCTTGTGCAGCTCTCGACCCAGGTGCCCGTGGTCGTGAACCTCCGTGCCACGTGGAGCGAGCAGTCGAACCAGGTGACCGCCGTCCTCGAGGCGGCCGCGGTGGAGTTCGACGGCCGCATCCTGCTCGCCAACGTGGATCTGGAGGCCCAGCCGCAGATCGCCCTGGCGTTCCAGGCCCAGGGCGCACCGACCGTCGTCGCCGTGGTCAAGGGCCAGCCGGTGCCGCTGTTCGAGGGTGCCGTGCCCGATCCCCAGATCCGCGCGTACCTCGACGAACTGCTGAAGGTCGCGGAGGCCAACGGCGTGACGGGTACGCTCAACGACGGCGCCGGGCCCGGCCCGGCAGCGCCCGAGGAACCGCCGCTGCCGCCCCTGCATCAGGAGGCGTTCGACGCCATCGAGGCCGGCGACTACCCGGCCGCTGCCGCCGCCTACCGCCGCGCGCTGGCGGAGCAGCCCGCCGACGCCGACGCGAAGGCCGGACTCGCGCAGGTGGAACTCATGCAGCGCGTGCAGGACGCGGACGCCGCCGCCGTGCGGCAGCGCGGCGCCGACGAGCCGGACGCCGTCGACGCACAGCTCGCCGTGGCCGACCTCGACCTCACGGGCGGCCATGTCGAGGACGCCTTCAACCGCGTCGTCGCCCTCATCGGACGGACCGCGGGCGAGGACAGGGAAGCAGCGCGCAAGCGCCTTCTGGAACTGTTCGACGTCGTCGGCGTCACCGATCCGCGCGTCGCGAAGGCCCGGAGCGCCCTCGCACGCGCCCTCTTCTAGCAGGACCCCGCCGCCGGTCGCGGCGCTCCTCCCCGCACGCACTCCGTTCGACCACCAGAGGATGGCATGACTCCCGCAGTTCCCGTCGGCACGCCCGGCCTGTTCGACCCGATCACGCTCCGTTCGCTGGACCTGCCCCACCGGGGCTGGGTCGCGGCCATGTGCCAGTACTCGTGCGATCCCGCCACGGCTCCCGGCGTGCCCACGGACTGGCATCTCGTGCACCTGGGTCAGTTCGCCACAGGGGGCGCGGCGCTGATCATCACGGAGGCCGCCGCAGTGAGCCCCGAGGGCATGATCAGCCCCCGCGACGCCGGCATCTACACGCAGGAGCAGGCCGACGCCTGGCGCCGCATCAACGACTTCGTCCACGAGCACAGCGCGGTCGGGACGAAGACCGCGGTGCAGCTGGCGCACGCCGGGCGGAAGGCCTCCACGTACTGGCCCTTCAGCGGGAAGCACGACTCCGTCCCGGAGTCAGAGGGCGGCTGGCAGACCGTCGGGCCCACCGACCAGGCCTTCGGCCGGTACGCTGCGCCCCGTGCCATGACCGAGGAGGACATTTGGAAGGTCATCCGCGACTTCGGTGCGGCCGCCGCCCTCGCTGTCGACGCCGGCTTCGACACCATGGAGATCCACGGTGCCCACGGGTACCTGCTGCACCAGTTCCTCTCCCCGCTGGTCAACACCCGCACGGACGGGTGGGGCGGCTCCGAGGAAGCCCGCTTCCGGCTGACGCTCGAGGTGATCCGCGAGGTCCGGCGCGTCATCCCCGGCACCATGCCGCTGCTGCTGCGCATCTCCGCGTCCGACTGGACCGAGGGCGGGATCGACGGTGCCGTGTCGGCGCGGCTCGCCAAGCGTGCCGCCGAGGAGGGCGTCGACTTCGTGGACGTGTCGTCCGGCGGAGCCGTCCCTGCAGCGTCCATCCCCGTGGGCCCCGGCTACCAGGTGGCGCTCGCCGAGGAGGTCCGGACCTCCGGCGTGCCGACCGGCGCCGTCGGCCTCATCAGCGGCCCGCGCCAGGCCGACGACGTCATCCGCGAGGAGCGGGCCGACGTCGTCCTCATCGCCCGCGCCGCCCTGCGCGACCCGCACTGGTGGATGCGCGCCGCGGACGAGCTCGGTCACGACCTCGTCCCCGCGCCCCAGTACGAGCGGGCAGGAGGCTTCTGACCTGCTGCTTCTCCTCCTTTGGGATGACGAGGAGCGAGAGCGCGCGTTGCTAGCGTGACAGCATGAGTTCCCTCGTGCCACCGCCGACCGATGAGAACGATCCGCAGGCCCGGGCCGGCACGGCCGCACTGAGCATCCGTGGTCTCGCCAAGCGCTTCGGAGAGAAGATCGCCGTGAACGGGGTGACCCTCGAGGTTCCGCCGGGCTCCTTCTACGGGCTCGTGGGACCGAACGGCGCCGGCAAGACCACCACCCTCTCCATGGCCACGGGCCTGCTCCGGCCCGACTACGGCCAGGCGCTGGTGCACGGCGTCGATGTCTGGGCGCAGCCGCTCGAGGCGAAGAAGCTCATGGGCATCCTGCCCGACGGCGTCAGGCTGTTCGACCGGCTCACGGGCGAGCAGCTCGTCACCTATGCGGGACTGCTGCGCGGCATGGACCGCGAGACCGTGCTGGAGCGCACCGGTGACCTGCTGCGCGCCCTCGACCTCACGAACGACGCCGGGACGCTCGTGGTGGACTACTCGGCGGGCATGACGAAGAAGATCGCGCTCGCCTCGGCCCTGATCCACGCACCGAAGCTCCTCGTCCTCGACGAACCGTTCGAGTCCGTCGACCCCGTCTCGGCCGCGAACATCCGCGACATCCTGGCAGGCTATGTGCGCTCCGGCGGCTCGGTCATCGTGTCCAGCCACGTGATGGACCTCGTGCAGCGCATGTGCGACCACGTCGCCGTCATCGCGGCGGGCACCGTCCTCGCCGCGGGAACGGTGGACGAGGTCCGGGGCGACGCGACCCTCGAGGACCGCTTCGTCGAGCTCGTCGGTGGCCGCAGCACATCGGAAGGGCTGTCGTGGTTGCGGACCTCCTGAGACTCAAGCTCCTCCTGCTGCGGAACTCGCTCAAGCGCAGCACGGGGCAGCTCGTCGGTGTGATCCTCGGCGGACTGTACGGGCTGGGACTCCTGGTCCTGCTCATGATCGGCCTGGTGCTGCTCGGCACCGCGGAGCTCGAGGTCATCAGGACCGTCCTCGTGATCGGCGGCTCGGCGGCCGTGCTCGGCTGGATCCTCATCCCCATCGCGGCGACCGGCATCGACATGACGCTCGACCCCGCGCGGTTCGTGACCTTCGCGATCCCGATGCGCCAACTGCTCGCCGGTCTCGTGCTGGGCGGCCTCGCGGGCATCCCGGGGCTGGTCACGCTGATCGCAACGCTGACGCAGGTGGTCACCTGGATCCGCTACCCGGCGGCCGCCCTGACAGCCCTCGTCTGCGGTCTGATCGCCGTCCTGCTGTGCGTCGTGGCCTCGCGGCTCGTGACGACGGCTGTGTCCTCGATGACGGGCTCGCGACGCTTCAAGGACGTCAAGGGCATCGTCGCCTTCATCCCCCTGATCTTCCTCGGCCCGATCATCGGGGGAGTGACGGCAGGGTTCCAGAGCTCGCCCGGCTTTGCACTGACCCTCGCCGATTTTCTCGCCTGGACGCCGCTCGGCGCGCTGTGGGCGGCACCGGCGGATGTGGCCGCGGGCAGCATCGGTCCTGCGATCCTGAAGTTCCTGATCGGAACGGCCACGCTGATGCTGTTCCTCGTGCTGTGGAGCCGCAGCCTCACCCACGCCCTGGTCACGCCTCCCTACAACGCCGTCACGAAGCGGGCCGGCGGAAACCTCGGCTGGTTCGCCCGATTCCCGGCGACGCCCGCGGGGGCCATCGCGGCGAGGTCCCTGACCTACTGGCTCCGCGACCCGCGGTATTCCGCGTCCCTTGTGGTGATCCCGTTCGTCGCGGTGCTGCTGTACTTCACGGGCGGAGGATCGGGCACGGCCTTCGCCTTCCTCGGTCCCCTCACCGCGTTCCTGCTCGCGTGGTCCATCTCGGCCGACATCTCCTACGACAACACCGCCTTCAGCCTGCACGTCTCCACCGGCGTCCGCGGATACAACGACCGTCTCGGCCGGGCCATCGCACTGATGGTCTTCTCGCTGCCGGCCACCCTCGTGTTCACCGTGGTGCCGTTGCTCGTCACGGGCCGGACCGAGGATCTGCCGGTGATGCTGGGTCTGTCGCTCGGCCTGCTGCTGACCGGCGCGGGCCTGTCGAGCGTCGTGTCGGCGCGCTACACCTACAACGTCCCACTGCCCGGCGAGAGCGCCTTCAAGACGCCGCCGGGAACGAACTTCACCATGTTCGCCGTCCAGTTCATCGGATGGTTCGTGATGCTGCTGCTGGCGTTGCCCGAGATCGTCCTCGCGATCCTCTACTTCGTGACCGGTGACGCGATGTTCGGCTGGCTGACCGTCGTGGTCGGGCTGATGCTTGGCAGTGTGCTGTTCGTGGTCGGCATCAGGACGGGCGGCCGGTGGTACGACCGCAGGGCTCCTGAGCTGCTCCTGGCGGTCTCCGCCAACCGCTGACCCCTGAACGTCGGGCCCGAGCCAGCCCTGGTGCGCCCATGAAGATCGTGCACCTGTCCATACCCGCGCTGCACCTGATGGCCGGCAGGGCGCTGGCGGCGGGTGGGCATCAGGTGCAGCTCCTCCCAGGTTCCGGGTCGTCCGGTCGGATTCGCCTGTGCACAACCTGTAGCACCCGGGGCTCATGGGGCTATGCTGAGGGCCATTCCGGTCGCCGGACGCCTGTGATGGGGGAGTTGCATGGTTCTTGTGCGTGCAGATGGTCATGGTCGCCGTCGTCGAGGGGTAGCGCCTCTCCTGGCCGGTGCGGCGGTCGCGGTGCTGTTCCTGGCCGGATGTCAGGCAGATCCGGATCCCTCCGCCCAGCCGAGCCCTGACTCTTCGTCGTCCTCCTCCGCGGCGCCTTCAGTCTCTGCCACACCGTCGGCGTCCGCTTCCTCGAGCCCTGAGCCGTCGCCTGCATCGTCGGTCGGTCCGGCGGCGAACATCCCGGTGCCCGTGAAACCCGCGCTGGCGGACGAGAACTCGGCCGAGGGGCTCGAAGCGTTCACGAAGTACTGGTTCGAGCTGTTGAGCTACTCATACCTGACGAATGACTGGAGTGTGTTCGACAATGAGACAGATCCGGGCTGTCGTACATGTTCAAGCATCAAAAGTGCAGTTGATGAACTTTATGGCCAAGGGCGTTGGTTGCGCGGAGCGGACGTTCAAATAGTTTCATTCGACACGGCCTTCGATGTCACGATAACTGGATCAGTCACCGCCTATGTCGAAAATCAACAATCCCAAATTGAATACTTTGAAACAGATGGGACAATCCTCCGGACGGTTCCTAAACAAGATTCACCGGCCTTCGATGTCATCAACGCTCTCTACGAAGACGGCGGTTGGTTAATCCTCGACTACGGAGCGCCAGAAGGTTCATCATGAGAATGTCCGTACGGCTGAGTGCAGGGACGGTGGTGGTCGCTCTTACCGTCGCTGTGGTGACAGTGTCAGGAGCAACGGCTGCAGAAAGTCCGTCGTTACCGGTAGTCGAAACCTCGGGCAACAATTTCGTAGGCACGAGCCATTCGAAGAAGGAAAACCCTGGTTCACCGCCAGCGAGTACCTCTGACAGCCCTTCTCGATCTGAGTCGGCTGCGTTGCCCATGGACGACGGCATCGAATACACCTACGTCCGTGCCTGCACAGCCGGGGTCGGTGAGGCCCTCGAACCAGCGACCTGCCCGAGGATGAACGCACAGTGCGCTGTCCGGGAGGGTGGCGTATTGGTGAACTGGCTCGAGGTGAACAACAACACGCAGCCGGCAACACGGACGCCGACAGGTCGGACCTCGTGCATGTACCCTGGCGAGCCGCCGCAACCGCCGGTGGAGGGCGCGGCAGTGCCGGAGGAAGCGCCCATCGTCATCAGTCTCGAGGAGTTCCAGAAGCAACCGGTGCTGGCGGCGACGATCCTGTCACAGCCCTCGAACTTCGGGTTACGCAACGCCCACTCGAACATCTATGCGCAGGCTCAGGAGCAGGAATTCACCTTCGACTTCCAGGACGCCTCGATCGTGCTCAAGGCCCGGCCGGTGTCCTACCGATGGAACTACGGTGACGGCTCCAGCATGACGACCATCACGCCGGGCGGCCCTGTCATCGAAAACGCTTTCAACACGCCCACGACTACGAGCCATCAGTACGCTCAGACCGGGGACTACCAGGTCACAGTGACCACGTTCTTCGCCGGGGACTATTCGGTGGACGGCGGACCGTTCCAGCCGGTCGCCGGGGAAGCTGCGGTCGTGTCCGCGCCGCATCTCATGAGTATCTGGCGAACGCAGTCCCACCAAGTGAGTCAGGACTGCTTGGAGAACCCGACCGGCATCGGCTGCCAACCACCCACGCGCTGATCACTCGTAAGTATCGACTGGTTCCTACAGCCGGGTCCCACCCCTCGGCGAGTCCTACCGTGCCGCCAAGTCCTTGCCTCCTGCGCTCCGGAGGGTGGTGGCTCAGAAGGGTGGTGGCTCAGAAGGGTGGTGGGTCGGGGGTGGTGGTGTAGGTGCG